>SZOV01000020.1 GCA_030263375.1 Deltaproteobacteria bacterium PRO3 | reverse complement strand
GACGTCCGCATCGTCGCGGCGACCCATCGCGACCTCGCCGCCGCGGTGCGGGAGGGGCGCTTCCGCGAGGACCTCTTCTTCCGCCTCTTCGTGATGCCGATGTATCTGCCGCCGCTGCGCGACCGCCGGGAGGACCTGCCGCTGCTCTGCGAGCAGTTCCTGCGCGAGTTCTCGGCCGCCGCGCCCAAGCGGCTGGGAGCCGAGGCGCTAGACAAGCTCAAGCAGCACGATTTTCCCGGCAACATCCGCGAGCTGCGCAACGTCCTGCTGCGCGCCGTGATCCTGGCCAAGGGCGAGACCCTCAAGGCGGAGGACATCGCCTTTCCCCAGGAGTTTGGCGGAGGGCGCGGCGTCGCGCTGGAGACCCTCGAGGAGATGGAACGGCGCCTGGTCCTTAAAGCCCTGACGGCCGCCGCCTGGAACAAGGCCAAGGCGGCCGAGGCCTTGGGAGTGGCCAAGTCGACCCTCTTTGCCAAGATCAAGCTCTACGACCTGGAAGAGCCTAGGGAAGGATCCTGACCATCTCGATTTCGGTCGCACCGTCGTAATTTCGAACGGCGACGGCGGCCAATTCCCAATAATGGCCCTGTTGATAATCGGGAAAATCGAGCAGGAAACCGCAGGCCGCCCGCTGCAGGCGGCGGACCTTGTCGGGGGTGACGGCCTCGAGGGGATCGCCAAAATCGGGCCCGCTGCGGGCCTTGACCTCCACGAAGAGCACGGTATCTTCGCGGAGGGCCACGAGGTCGATCTCTCCGAAGGGGTTTCGGTAGCGCTCGGCCAGGATTTTATAGCCTTGCTTCCGCAGGAACTCTTTCGCTAGGGCTTCTCCGGCGAGTCCCTGCCGTTGATTCCAATGGGGGGGCTCGGTTTTCATGAGAAAAGGAACATTGCAGGGTCCATGCCAAGCCTGCTAATCTTGCGTCCCCTATGAATTTCGAGACCTGGTTTTCCGCTTCCCATCCCAAGATCCCCCTTCGCTCCGCCGAGGCGGTGTTGCGGCTCGTCGCCGAGGGCGGCACGGTGCCCTTCATCGCCCGTTATCGGAAAGAGCAGACAGGCAACCTCGACGAGGTCGCCATCCAAGAGGTGATCGACGCCGACGAGAAGTGGAAGGAGATTTTGGCCAAGCAGCAGCTCATCCTCGAGCAGGCCGAGAAGCAGCAGAAGCTCACCCCCGAGCTGCGCGACCAGGTGCTCGCGACCTTCGATCTGGCGCGCCTCGAGGACATCTACCTTCCCTACAAGCAGAAGCGAAAGACCAAGGCCACCCTCGCCAAGGAGGCCGGCCTCGAGCCCCTGGCCGACTGGATCTGGAACTGCGGCCACGGCACCGAACAGCCCCAGCCGGGGCAGACCCTCGAGCTCTGGGCCTTCACCTTCCGCAACGAGGAAAAGGGTTTTCCCGACGCCGCGGCCGCGATCGAGGGGGCGCAGGACATCCTGATCGAGCGGCTCTCCGAGATCGCCGAGCTGCGCCAGCTGGTGCGGACCACCGCCTTCGAAAAGGGCGGGCTGATCACCAAGAAGGGCCCCAAGCCCAAGCCGCACAGCAAGTACGAGAATTACTTCGATTACAGCGAGTCCGTCGCCTCGCTGCTCAAGCCCGAGAACTCCCACCGCTACCTGGCGATGCGCCGGGGTTGGATCGAGGAGGAGCTCTCGCTCAGCATCGGCGGCAAGCCCGAGCCCGACGGCGGCGACAGCGGCTTCGAGGCCGGACTACTGCAGGCCTTCGAGGCGGCGGCGCTCACGGTGCCGGATTCGCCCGGCGCCGAGGTCCTGCGCAAGGCGGCGCGCCTGGCCCTGAAGGCCCATGTCCAGCCCAGCATCGACAGCGAGGTCCACAAGGCCCTGAAGGCGGTGGCCGACGAGATCGCCATCAAGGTCTTCGCCGACAACGTCCGCAAGCTGCTGCTCTCCGCGCCCTTCGGACCCAAGGCCGTCTTGGGCGTCGATCCCGGCATCCGCACCGGCTGCAAGCTGGCCGTCGTCGACGATTCTGGGAAATTCCTTTCCCACACGGTGATCCACCACAACACGGACGAGGCCAAGGAAAACGCCAAGAAGACGCTGCTCGAGCTCTTCGGCACCGGCCTGATCCGCGCCGTGGCGGTGGGCAACGGGACCGGCGGCCGCGAGATCGAGATCTTCATCCGCAAGACGATGAAGGAAAACGGCGTGAGCGACATTCCCGTCGTGATGGTCAGCGAGGCGGGGGCCAGCGTCTACAGCGCCAGCGAGGTCGCGCGCGAGGAGTTTCCCGAGCTCGACGTCACGGTGCGCGGCGCCATCTCGATCGCGCGGCGCCTGCAGGACCCCCTGGCCGAGCTGGTCAAGATCGACCCCAAGAGCATCGGCGTCGGCCAGTACCAGCACGACGTCTCGCAAAACCGCCTGAAGAAGAGCCTCGAGCACGTCGTCGAGTCCTGCGTGAATCAGGTCGGCGTCAACCTGAACACCGCTTCGATGCACCTCTTGGCGCACGTGGCGGGGATCGGCCCGGGCCTGGCCCGGGCGGTGGTGGAGTATCGGGGGATCAAGGGGCTCTTCGAGTCCCGGCAAGAACTGCTCGAGGTCCCGCGTTTTTCGCAAAAGGCCTTCGAGCAGGCCGCGGGCTTCCTCCGCGTCCCCGAATCCGAGAATCCATTGGACAATACGGGCGTCCACCCCGAGCGCTACCCCTTGCTCGAGTCCCTGGCCCAGCGCCTGGGCAAATCGCTGCGCGACCTGATGGGCGACGGCGCCGAGGCGATCAAACAGGACGCGGTCTTCAAGGAAGAGGTCGGGGCCTTCACCTACGACGACATCTTGCGTGAGCTGGAAAAGCCCGGCCGCGACCCGCGCGAGACCTTCGTTCCCTTCAGCTATCGCGACGACATCCACGAGGTGAAGGACCTGAAGCCCGGCATGATCTGTCCGGGCATCGTGACCAACGTCACCAACTTCGGCGCCTTCGTCGACATCGGCGTCCATCAGGACGGCTTGGTCCACCTCTCGCAGCTGGCTCGGCGCTTCGTGAAGGACGCCTCGCAAGTCGTCAGTCCCGGCGATCGCGTTCACGTCAAGGTCCTCGAGGTCAACCTCGAGAAAAATCAGATCTCGCTTTCCATCAAGGAGACCCTCGAGGCCCCGGCCCCGCGCCAGCGCCGCGCGGAAGGCGAGGGGCGTCCCCCCCGCGGCGAAAAACGCGGCGGTGGGCGCAGGGATCAGGGCCCCCCGCGCGGGCCGAGGCCCTCCGCCCCGCGGCCCGTCTTCAACAACGCCTTCGCTTCCCTGGCCGCATTGCGCGACCAATTGAAGCCCAAGAAATAGGTCCTCGTCTGCGTTAATAAATTGACGAGTCTCCTCCAAAAATATCATTTTGATAGGTTCCGCCCTCCGCCGCCTCTGACTATCTTATTGGAATGTAACGGCAATACCCGATTTCCGGAACGGCACATTTCTTGCTAAATATATTGCTAATCTGAAAAGAAACGTTGGTGGGTACTCGTTCGCGCAAAGGGGGCAGGCGGGTATAGGGCAAGGTGATCCATAGGAGGTCTGGCGGTTCAATCCACCGAAAACCCATTCAATCGCTAAAATCGCATGGGCAAGGCGAAGGCCGTTGCGACGTTGAAGGCTCCCCGACGGGGAACGGTCTATATCAAGGTCGAAGGGACCCTGTTTAAGGGCGGGGCTTGGCAGCATGCCGCCTATTTGGCGACGAACGCCCAACGCTTTTCCGACCGAATCTTCAAACTCGCTCAAATCGGGCTCTCGATGCCGGTCTCCCTCATCCTTGGGCAGGGAGACCCCGATCTGGCCAACCGCTGGATATACGCGGGCTTGAAGGGCTTGAGCCGGGACCGCATCGAGGTGCTGACGGAAGAGTACCTGGAAAAGGTCCTCAAGGAAGGCCTGAGGCGGGACGCGGTCGATTTCTTCCTCAAGCTCCGAGCGGAAGGCCACCCGCTGGTGTTTCTCAGCGGTGCTTTGGATGGTTTCATCCGGCTTCTCCTGCAACGGCTCAAATTGGGCGAAGAGCTTCATTCCAACCGACTCGAATATAAAAACGACATCGCGACGGGCCGGCTTCTCGAACCGGTGATGGGGGGCTACGCCGGCTTGCAAGGCCTGCTCGCCTCCGCGGAGCGCTCTGGGACCGAGCTTGCCAAGGCCTACGCCTATGGATCCGAACACGGCGATTTCTTCCTATTGAGGGCGGTGGGCCATCCCTGCGCCGTCAACCCCGACCTGCGGCTGCTCCGCGTCGCCCGGGAGCTGAATTGGCCGATCCTGGAGTGGGACTGATGCCGAAACTTTCCATCCATCGCGCCTATCGCGGCAGACACATCCTCCTGACCGGGGCCTCCGGATTTCTGGGCAAGGTATGGCTTTCCTTGATGCTCGACCGCGTTCCGGAAATCGAAAAGATCTACGTGCTCGTCCGACGCAAGCGCGACTTGGGCGCCTGGGAGCGCTTCGAGGAGATCGTCGCGACTTCCTACGCCTTCGAGCCCTTGCACCGCAGGCATGGCGCGGGGTTGGGCGCCTATTTGGGAGCGCGGGTCGAGGTCGTGGAGGGGGATGTTTCGCTCCCGGATTTCGGGATCGAGGCCTCCGTCGCGGAGGAATTATTCCGAAAATTGGACTTGATCGTACACTGCGCGGGCTTGGTGGATTTCGAGCCGGACCTGCGGGAGGCTGTGGCCACGAATATCTCCGGCGCCATTCACGCAGTGGACTTCGCCAAGCGTTGCCGGCAAGCCGCCCTGGTCCACGTCTCGACCTGTTACGTGGTCGGCGATATCCGCGAAGGCCTCGCGCCGGAGACCTTGGCGGCCGACTACACGCCCAACGGCAGGCCCATGAACGCCGAGGCCGAATACGACGAGCTCTTGAGCTTCGTGAAGACCGCGAGCCTCAAGGACTCCGAGTGGGTCGAGGAGGCGCGACGGCGCGCCGCCGGCTACGGCTGGCCCAATGGATACACTTATTCGAAGAGCCTGGCCGAGAGCCTGATCCGGAAGCGCGCGGGAAAATTGAAATACAGCGTGGTCCGCCCCGCCGTCGTCGAGAGCTCGATGCAATACCCCTTTCCAGGCTGGAACGAGGGCGCCCAGACCTGCGCGCCGCTTTCCTACCTATTGGGGACCTGGCTGCGTTTTTTTCCGATCAACACCCGGCATGTCCTGGACGTGATCCCGGTCGACCACGTCTGCCAGGCGGTCACCGTGGCGGGCGCGGCCCTGATGGAGGGCTGTCCCTCGGAAGTGATCCAAGTCGGCAGCTCGCAACGGAATCCCCTGCGTCTGGACCGGATGCTCGAGCTGCTGAACCTCGCGCATCGCGCCCACTGGAGGCAATCCGCCTCGCCGCTGGAGAGGATCTTCCTCTCTCGTTGGGATTCGGTGGCCGTTTCCCAGGACAGCTCCCTGGGGCCGGAGAGCCTGCGCAAGGCGGCGACCGCGGTCTTCGAGGCGCTGCGCGGCCTCAAGGAACGCAGCCCCAAGGCCGTCCACGAATACCTGAACAAGGCCCTGAGTTCGGTGAACAAGGCGAAGTGGGCCTTGGTGAAGACCGAGAAGGTGGTCGAGGTCTTCGCGCCCTTCATTTACCGGACGGACTTCCGCTTCGTCACCGAGGCCTTGGCGAAATACCAAATCGAGGAAGAGGAGTTTGCGGCGAGGCCCGAAGACATCGATTGGCGCCATTACATCCTCAAGGTCCTCGAGCCCGGCCTGCGGCGCTGGTGCTATCCGGTCCTCGAGGGGAAACCGGTGGAGAAACTAAGCGTCCCGGAGGGATTTTGCATACCGCGGGAGGGCCGCGCCGGCCTTCGCATCGCGGGGAGGGGGCGCTGATGGCCGTATTACTGACAGGCGCGACGGGTTTTCTGGGCTCTTACTTGGCCGCGGAGTTGCTCAAGGGCCAGGACGGCCCCCTCTGCCTGCTGGTCCGCGCGCGGCGTCCGAAGGAGGCCGAGGGGCGGCTGTGGCGTTCCCTCCAGCTGCACTTCGATTATGACAGTTTCCAGCGGCTGTACCGGAGCCGAATGAAGGTCTACCTCGGCGATATCACCCAAAAGGATCTAGGTTTGAGCGCGGAGGCTCGCGAAGACCTGCGGAGCCGCGTCGATTCCGTAATCCATTGCGCGGCCTCGCTCAATCGTCGCTCCTACGAGATCTGCCTCAACGTCAACGTGAAGGGGACCCTGGAGGTCGTCAAGTTCGCCCAGGAACTGGCCCGGCACGGGGCCCTCCGGCGTTTCAGCAACGTCTCGACCGTCGCCGTCTCGGGGCACCGCCGCGGCGAGACGGTGAAAGAGGAGGGGGCGATCCGATGGAACGCGCCGGATCTCGACGCCTACGGCGCCACCAAAAAAATGGCCGAGCACCTGGCGCGCGAGCTGTTGCCGCAGGGCGCGGTTCTGACCTTCCGGCCCAGCGCCATCATCGGCGATTCGCGCTTCGCGGCGACCACCCAATTCGACATGGTGCGGGCCTTCGCCTGGTTGGCGAAGGCGCCGGCGCTGCCGCTGGACCCGGATTGGAGGATCGACATCGTGCCCGCCGATTTCACGGCACGGGCGATCGCCGAGCTCCATCGCCGCGAGCGGCCGAAGCACGATGTCTACCACCTCAGCTCCGGGACCGATTCGCTCAGCTACCGCGAGGTCGTCGCGGTCTTGGGCGGCGGCAGGAGACCCTTCTTGCCCAGGCTCCAGCGCCCCTTCACGAGGCTTTGCGACTGGCTGTCCGATCGCCGTCCCAATTGGCGTATCTCGCGCATGGCGATGCTGTTTAAATTCTTCATGCCGCACCTGGTGGAAGACGCCGTCTACGACAATGCCAGGTTGAAGGAGGAGTTGGGGGAGGGGCCGCCCAGCTTCGGGGCCTACGCCAAGGCCTTGATGGCCTATGCCGAGGAGCATCGCTTCAAATATCCCTATCGCCCACTCCCTGAACCGCCCGTTTTGGAGGCCGCCTCATGAACGCGCTGATTCAAAAAGCCATGCATCGCGCGAATCCCGATCGGATGCTGCAATCGGTCATGGGCGGCCTGATCGACGCCGCCGCCTTTCGCTTCAATCTCGGATTCGAGCGGGAGCGCTGGCGCCCGGGAGAGCCCTTAAAATTGCTGTTCGCGGGTTATGTCGGGGCGAGGAACACCGGCGCCGACGTGCGGGTCGAGGAGATGCTGCGGCAGATGAGGCTGATCCTCGGCGACGAGAACGCCGAGCTCAGCATCCTCAGCGTGGACTTGGCTCGAACGGCCGGATATTTTCGCGGCGTCCGCCAGATCCCCATGCCCCTGGTCTATCCCAAGTTCCTCTTCGAGGAGGTCCCTCGCCATCACGGCGTCGTGGCCTGCGAGGGAAGCATGTTCAAATCCAAGTTCTCTAATGCCCTCTCCACCTTTATGACGGGGGCCTTGGGTCTGGCCGCGAGCGAGCGCAAGCTCAGCGTCGGCTACGGCGCCGAGGCCGGCGCGATGGACGAGGACCTGCGGGAGCTGGTTCGAAAGTACTGCGCGGACTCCCTGATCGTCTGTCGCAACGAGCCCTCGCGCAGGGTCCTCGCGGGGCTGGATATCCGCACCGCCGAGGGGACCGACACCGCCTGGACCTTCCGAGCCGCGCCCCGTGCGCGGGCCGAGGCGATCCTGCGAAAGGCGGGATGGGACGGGAAACAAAAAATTCTGCTGGTTTGCCCAATCAACCCCTTCTGGTGGCCCATCGCGCCCAGCTACCTGAAGGCCGCGGCCCTGAAGTGGATGGGGGAGTATCGGGAAGAGCACTACCAGTCCTTCTATTTCCACGAATTCAACGAGGAGAACCGGAAAAAATACCGCGACTACCTGGCGGCCATCGCAGGCGCGGTCCGGAGTTTTGCCGCGCAACGCGGGCTCTTCGTGGCCTTGGTCGGCATGGAGAAGTTGGATCGCCGCGCCTGCGAGGACCTGGCGAAGCTCTTCGAGCGGGAACCCCCGGTCTTCGTCAGCGACGACTACGACATGTACGACTTGGTGAGCGTCCTGAGGCGGGCCGACCTGATGGTCAGCTCCCGTTACCATGCCATCGTCACCTCGATGCCCGCCTTGGTCCCTTCCGCGGGGATCACGATGGACGAGCGGATCACCAATATCATGGCGGAGCGCGGCCACGAGCGCCTGCTGCTCAAGGTCGACGAGCCCGACCTCGAGGGGAAGCTCCTCGATATCCTTGGAAGGCTCGAAAGCGAGTCCGGGGCCGTCGCGAAGGACATCGCCCGGGTGCTGCCGCGCCAACTGGATCTGATGGGCAAGATGGGGATGTCTTTCATCGACGAGGTGCTGCGGGTCTATCCGCAATTTCCGGCGCGTCGGGTCGCCCGGAAGCCGGAGAACTTTCTGCCGGAAATTCCCGCGGAGCTCCGCGAGGTTTTGGAAACGCATTCTTGAACGTCAAATGTAGAGGTGTGTCATGGATGAAACCACAAGCAAGCTGATCCTGTTGGTCGCGGATCGATTCCACGTCGATTCCAAGAAGCTCAAGCCTGAAGACGACTTTTTCGAGAAGTTGGGCATCAACAGCCTGCAAGCCCTGGATCTTCTGGGGGACCTGGAGGTGGCCTTCGACGTCACGATTCCGGATTACGTCCTCAAAGAAACGACCACCTTCCAGGATCTGGCGAAGGCGATCGAAGGATCGAAATGAGATTCCGTTTGTCCGCATATGAGGGGCTGGGCGAAGCGATTCGCGAGTCGGGCATTCCTCTCAAGTCCCGAACCTCCCTGGTCGAAGTCGACCGCGAGACCGAGATCGGACGCTGGACGCACCGGGATACCCACGGGGAGGCCGAGCGTTTCGGGGCCTTGCTGCAGTCGCACGGCATTCGGGCCGGAGATCGCGTCGCGATCCTCATGTCCAACCAAGCGAAGTGGGTCTTCTCCGGCTTGGGCATCCTTTGGGCAGGAGGGATCCTCGTCCCCCTGGACTACAAACTCAGCGCCCCGGAGCAGGCCGCTCTGCTCAGTCATAGCAAGCCAAAGGCCCTGGTGGTGGAGTGGGCCATTTGGGACAAGCTCCGAGAAATCCTTCCGACCCCTCTTCGACCGCCGGCGATTTTTGCCGTCGAGGCGCCGGAGGAGGCGGGATTGAGCAAGGCCCGTCGCTGGGAGGAGGCGCCGGCGCAGGCGCTGTGCTTCCGGTCCCGCCGCCGGGAGGACGTCGCGGCCATCGTTTATTCCTCGGGTACCGGGGGGCGGGCCAAAGGCTGCATGCTGACCCACGACAATTACCTGAGTCAGATCGAGCAGCTGGGAAATCTGGTCCAGCCGACCGAGGAGGATCGCTATCTCTCGATCATCCCGACAAACCACGCCATTGATTTCATGTGCGGTTTCCTCATCCCCTTGCTCTGCGGCTCATGGGTCGTGCACCAGCGCACCTTGCGCTCTCAATTCATCCTCTCCGCCATGAGGCGCTACGGCGTCACGCTCACCGCCCTGGTGCCTCTGCTGCTGAAGGCCTTTAAGCAGGGTATCGAGGAGGAATTGGAGCGGCAGCCCGAAGTGAAACGTACGATTTTCGAATTCAGCCGCAGGCTCTACGACACCGTGCCTTCCCCTCGCGTCTTGGAGGCCCTCAAGCGGACCGTCTTCAAGCCGGTCCACGACCGCTTCGGCGGGCGGCTGCGCCGGATCCTCGCGGGCGGCGCCTTCGTCGAAAAATCCCTCTGCGACTTTTTTTACGGACTCGGCATCCCGGTCTCCATCGGCTACGGCATGACGGAGGCCGGGACGGCCATCACCCTCAACGACCTCAAGCCCTACCGCGGCGACACCGTGGGGAGGCCCGTACCCGGCACCGAGGTGGAAATCCGATCCGTCGACGAACAGGGCGTGGGGGAGGTCTGGGTCCGGGGGCCGAGCGTCATGCTAGGCTACTTGGACGACCCGGAGCTCACCGAGGAAACCCTGGTGAAGGGTTGGCTGAGGACCGGCGACCTCGGTTCCATCGACGCCTCCGGCCATCTGCGGCTGTCCGGGCGCGCCAAGAACATGATCGTCACCGAGGGCGGGAAAAACGTCTATCCGGAAGACGTCGAGGCCCTGCTCGGCGAGGTGCCGGGCTGCGAGGAGTACTGCGTATTCGCGGCGAATTACCTTTGGCCCAAGCGCCGCCTGACCGGCGAGAGGTTGGCCGTCCTGTACCGGCCTGGGAAGGGTGCCGATATTCCCTCGGTCCTCGAGGAGTTTCGCGTCCGCAACCGGCGGCTCGCCGACTACAAGCGCCTGGGATACGCCTTGCCGTGGGATGAGGAGTTTCCCCGCACCGCCACGATGAAGGTGAAACGGCAGTTGTTGGCCGAAAAGGTCCGGGAGCGCCGGGTAACTGAGGAAGGTCTTCAAGAACTGTAAGGAAGAAGCATGACGGGTAAGTCGAATCTCTTTATGAAATTCTCCTCGCTGGGCGAGGCCCTGCGGGACGCCTGCGAACGCTTTGCGGGGCGCGTCGCCCTCATCGAGGCGGACCGCGAGGAAGAGAGGCAGCGTTGGACCTACCGGCAGGCGCGGGAGGAGGCCGAGCGCTTCGCCGCGAACCTCCAGGCCAAGAAATTCGCTCCGGAGGACCGCTGCGCCATCGTCATGTCCAATCAAGGCAAGTGGCTCCTTTCCGCCATGGGCGTATTCTGGGCCGGCGGGGTGCTCGTGCCCTTGGACTTCAAGCTGGGCCCGCAAGACTGGCTGCGATTGATCCGGCACAGCGAGCCGAAGGTCCTGGTCGTCGAATGGCAATTCTGGCGGCAGATTCTGGAGGCGGGAAGGCTTCCCCAAGATTTCCCCAAGACCTTCGTGACCGAGGCCCCCGCCGGCGCGGAATTGGGCGGCGCCTGGAGATGGGAGGAGGGAGCCGGGGAGAATTTCCAATATCGGGACCGCCGTCCGGAGGACGTCGCCGCGATCGTCTACTCCTCGGGGACCGGCGGGGCCATGAAGGGCTGCATGCTGACCCATGCGAACTACCTGAGCCAATTGGAGCAATTTCACCTCCGTACCGGCTTGGGGAGCGAGGACCGATATTTCTCCTTCCTTCCTACCAATCATGCCATCGATTTTGTCTTCGGGTTTCTCTACCCGCTGAACGTCGGCGCCCAAGTGGTCCATCAGCGGACGCTGAGGCCGCAATACCTGCTTCCCACCTTTAAAAAATACCGGATCACGGCCGCCTCGATGGTCCCCATGCTGCTGGCGATGCTCAAATCGAGGTTGGAGGAGAAGTTAACGGCCCTCCCCGCGTCGAAACGGCTTGCCCTGCGCGGATTGGTCGCGATCAACCGCGGCCTGACCAAAAGTCCGCGGCATTGGATTTCCAAGCGCCTGCTGGCGAAGATCCACGACGAGTTCGGCGGCTGCCTGCGCCTGATCATGACCGGCGGCGCCTTCGTCGAGCCCGGGCTCGCCCGGTTCTTCTACGATTTGGGCTTCTTCGTCGGGATCGGCTACGGCCTCACCGAGGCCGGGACTGCCGTCTCCGCCCCGACCTGGGGGAGGTATTCCAGCGACAACGTAGGAAGGGTGCTTCATTTGACGCGGGTTCGGATTGAAAATCCGGACGAGCGCGGGGTCGGCGAGATCTGGGTGAAGGGGCCCTCCGTAATGAAGGGCTATTGGAAAGATCCCGGGCTGACCGCCGAAACCCTCGTCGACGGCTGGCTACGGACGGGAGATCTCGGCATCCTCGAGGGCGGGGATACCTTGAAGATCGTCGGGCGCATCAAGAACATGATCGTCACCGAGGGCGGCAAGAACATCTACCCCGAGGACGTCGAGCGTCATTTCGCCGGGCTTCAGGAGTGCGAGGAGTTCTGCGTCTTTTCCAAGAGCTACCTGTGGCCGGATCAACCCTTGGGCCGCGACCAGCTCTTGATGGTGCTGCGACCCAAGGAGAGCGTCCAAAACGGTCGAGTCCCCGCCGCCCTCATGACATGGAACCGGGGCATCCCCCCATACCAGCGGGTATCGTCGTATCTGCTTTGGAGTGAGGAATTTCCGCGAACCGCGTCCTTGAAACTCAAGCGTCAGAACCTCGCCGATTCCATCCGGAGCCGGTGCAAGGTCCAGGACGTGAAGGAGCTCAGGCCATGAGAAAATTCACCATGCTTTTGATGATCGCCTGGAGGAACATCTTCCGGAACAAGCGCCGGGCCCTCCTTACCCTTTCCATCCTCGTCCTAGGCTGCTCCGGGCTGGTCGTGGTCGGCGGATTTTTCCAAAATATGATCGAGGGCTTCGGAGAGGTGTTTATCCATAGTCAGACCGGCCATATCCAGATCAACGCCAAAGGCTATCACCTTCACGGGACCCGCGCGCCGCTGGATTTCCTGATCGAGGACGACAAGCCGATCCGTGAGATTTTAAGCGCCAACCCCCGGGTCTCCTATGCGGTGCCGCGCTTGAAGCTCCAGGGCATGGCCAGTACCGGCGAGACCGGCATCGCGGTCTTGGCCCTGGGCGTCGATCCCATTCTGGAGAAGCGCATGGGGCAGTTTCAGACCTCGCATCGCAACGTGGCCTCCACGAACATCGTCGAGGGCAGCGATCTCGATGCGTCGGATCCCTACGGCGTGGTCGTCGGGAGGGGGCTGTTGCAGTCTCTGGGGCTCAAGGTCGGCGACGCCCTCAATTTCTTGACCGCCCGGAAGGCCGGCGCCTTGGACGGCGCGGAACTGCGGGTCCGCGGGGTCTTCGAGACCTTCATCAAGGACTTTGACGACCGTTCCATGAAGATGAATTTGAAGACCGCTCAGGATATTCTGGGCCTGCCCAATCAAATCCACAGTCTCTTGGTCATTCTCGAGGATACCGCCGATACCGAGACGGCCAAAGCGGAGCTGGAGGGGGCGCTGAAGGGCAGGGGAGTGGCCGCGGAGCTGTATACCTGGGTGGAGCAAGGACAGTATTACCGGCAGAGCAAGGATCTGCTCCGGCAGATATACATGACCATCCAGCTGATCATGTGCACCATCTTCTTCTTCAGCGTCGCGAACACCACCAACATGATACTCTCCGAACGGATGCGGGAATTCGGCACGATGATGGCCATGGGTAACAGCCGAGGCGTCATCTTCGGGATGATCTTTTTGGAGACCTCGATCCTGGGTCTCCTGGGTTCCTGCCTCGGCCTCTTGTTCGCGACCGGGGTCGGTTACCTCTTGTCCGCCGTTGGGATCCCCATGCAGCCACCGCAGGCCTCGGGGGTCTATATCTGCACCATCTCGTTGAGCCCGGAGATTTATCTGCAGACCTTCGCCATCTCGATGGGGTCGACCCTGCTGTCTTCCTTGATCCCCGGCTATCGCGCGGCGCATTTCAAGATCATCCACGCCTTGGGCTACGTCTGAACGCGGCGCCCGCTCGATTGCCCACTTTCTACCCAATCGCTTAAATCCGCGCCGGGACGGCGTTTCCGGGCGCCTGCTAAGAGCCTGATTTTCCGAGAGATGATCTCTGGCATGAATATTGGATTGTATATTTCGCGAGGGATCCCGATTCGAGGAGCGGGTCCTTCGTCGAGGGAGGCGTGCCGTGTGGAATTTTAAACCTGGGGTATGCCTTGTCTCCGCCCGTATCGCAACGTCGTCCTTTCATCCCATTGCTTCCCGCGGGGCTGCTTTTGCCGGAAAGCCTGCCCCGGGTCCCGAGTCCCGGTATTGAGTCCCGCCGCCTCGTCGCCGCATGGCTCGACACCCAAGTCCCCGGCTTAGACTTGCAACGAAAACTGCACGAGAGATCGCTCTCCGCGGCGGTCGAGGATCTCCCCGCCAGTCTGCGCGATCGCATGAGCCGAAGACTGGGGAGTGGGACGGTGCGGGAATTCCTCTCCCTCGGCGCGGAGGCGGACCTCGACTTGTTTCTCGAAGGTTTTTTCGCCGCAGCCCGGCGTCTGGAGCGCGAGGGAAGAATTCAAGAATCTGCGGCGGCCTACGCGCTGCTGGACTCGACGGCGGGGGATCGCCCCCAGGGCCGCCGCGCCAGGGCGCGGCTCGACGCGATGTCCGGTCGAGGCGGCTTCGGCGATCGCGCCGAGTTCCTGTTGGGCACGCAGGGCCTCGATTACGCCGCGGGGGGCGTCAGTCATGCGGGCGCGGTCTTGGGCCTGGCGACGATCTTTTGTTCTTATCTGCGCCCCTTGCGGCCTTTGGCCGCGGGCGGCGTGCGAGTCCTTTCCCATCCCGGAGTGGCCGGCACCCTGCTGGCCTCCGGAGGCTACCTGCTGATCCGCCAGGCGCCGGAGGCCTGGGCTGCCGGCGGGCGTTTGCTGTTCGGAAACGAGGACGGACGGGCCCATTCGACCTTCGAGGACGTCTTGACCGTCTCGGGCTTCGCGATCGGGGCCTTGGGGATTGGAGTCGGTGCGGCCAGTTTCGGCATGGGCGCCAGGACCTTCGTGAGCGGTCGGGAAGCGGCCCTGGCCCAAGGCTTCGGGCGCAGCGAGGCGAGCGCGGTCGCTGCGATGCGGGCCGATGCCGTGCGGCGCGCGGTGAACGACCCCGAGATTTGGATTCAATTCGCCCGCTCGCAGCCGGGACTGAGCGCCTGGCAGCGCGGCCTGCTGAGCCACGGTGGGCTGTGGACTTCCCGCGCCTTGCTCTACGGATCCGCGGCGGTCGGACTGGGGCGCTTCGGTTTGGGGATGGAGCGATATTTCGCGGGAACCCGGGGCGGCGAGACGAGCCCACCTCCCGGTTTTGCCTCGCTTCTCTTGGGTCTGGCTTTGGACGTCTCGCCCGCCGTGACGGTGCACTTGTACCGCGCCGGACGCGGCCATCGGGATTTTAATTTGGGACCGGCACTCAGTCAGGAGTTGACGGAGCGGCACTACCAAGATCCTTCTCTTCGCCAAATCGTCCTGGAGCGCTTGCGTCGCAGCGTCCCTCCCTTGTCACCGGCGGCGGAGCGGGCCTTCATCCGTCAGGCCAACGTGGACCTCCTTCAAGTCGAGCGCCTGCTGCGCCGGGCGCAAAAGCTGAGCCCGCTTTCCTTTTCGCAGGGGCGCGGCGAGATCCACGAGGTCTTCGGCGCCGCCGGCGCCGTCCTGCCGGAACCGCCCCCGCCCGTTCATTTCTCCGCAGGGGCGCGGTGGGTCACGGCGGAGCAACGATCCGCGTTGGCCGGCTACGACTTGGCCGGGATCCGTTCGGCTTATGCGGAAGGGAAATTGTCTCCCGTCGGCGCCCTGCGTGCCTTGGTCGAGCACCCGGCCGCGCGGGACGGGGCGATCTTCCCTCGCCCCCTCGATCGCGGACCGCTGAGCGACAGGCTGTTCCGATTGGCGGAGGAGAGCCAGCGCCGTTTCGAGCAGGGCCGGGCGCGTCCTTTGGAGGGCGTTTTGGTCGCGGTGAAGGATCTGTTTCCCGGCGCCGACGGGCGGATGCAGCTGGGCAGCAAGACGGCGAGGGTGGCGGGCGTCGAGGCGAGCCCGGTGGTCGCGGCCTTACTC
The DNA here is from genome assembly GCA_030263375.1 of Deltaproteobacteria bacterium PRO3. NCBI lineage: Bacteria > Deltaproteobacteria > Deltaproteobacteria bacterium PRO3. The sequence goes on along the minus strand of SZOV01000020.1, from coordinate 23,503 downwards.
GAGCTGGGCGCGATTCCCGTCCCGGTTGGGATGGTGGCGGCGGCCAGCGGAGGCTCGGGGCAGCATGCGGGTTTCGGCTACGTGCCGCACCCGCGGCGGCCGGGTTTGGATCCGGCGGGTTCCTCCTCGGCGACCGCCCATGTGGTGGGCCGAGACGACCTGCCGATCACGGTGGGCATCGGCACCGACACTGGGGGATCGATCTCGGCGCCGGCGGGAGCGGTGGGGGTCTTCGGCTTCGTGCCGCCTGCCGGCGTGATCTCGACCCGGAACATGGTTCCCTTCGCGACCTTCCTCGACCGGGTGGGGGTCATGGCTCGCGCGCCGCGCGATGCGATGACCCTGGCGCGTTATCTCTCGCGGGTCGCGGGCGAGGACCCGCATCAGCGGCTGCAAAATCCCGGCGCGCTCTATCAAGCCGCACCGACGCGTCCCGCCCTCGTCTACTTGGAGAGCTTGGTCGCCCAGGCCTCGCCCGAGGCCCGCGTCCATTTTCTGCAAAACATCGAGGCCCATCGCCGGCAGGGCTTCGAGGTTCGATCTCTGGGAGCGGAGTGGGATTTCTTGGCCGAGGCGCCCTTGCTTTTGTATCCCTTCGACGCCTACGTCGCGGGGGCCTTCACGCATACCAATCCCCTCCAGCGCCAGCGCTTCGATCCGCCACGTCGGGTCTTGGACGAAAATCTCGCCGTCCGCCTGCCGAAGGGAGGCCTTTCCTTGAGTTTGGGATTTTTCGACCAGGCGCGGGGGCTCTCGCAGCGCTATCTCGAGTTGGTGCGGGGCAAGTTGGGGCAGGGGGTGGTGCTGGTCTCGCCCGCCGCAGAGGCCATTCCGACCGCCGAGCTCGCCGCGGGCCGGGCAGGTCCGCGCTTGGACGGCCACGACCGGATCACGATGGCGAAGAATCGCATCCCCGAATGGGGGCAGATGACCCTTCCAGCCGGGGGCCGGCCGGAAGTGGGAGTTTCCTACGCGGGGACCTTGCCGGATTTGATACACTTCACCGGCGAGGTGCGCAGCCTGACCTGGCGCCTGCGGGACATGACGCGTCCAGCGCGCAGTCTGCCGGTGCTGCCTTGGCCGCGTCCGACTGCGCCGGCCGAGGAGCTGCCGGCGCCGCCGCGCGCGGCTAGAACGGCCTCGCTCCGGAGCGCGTCGCCTTGAGCCGCCCTCGTCGTCAAGAGGCCTCGATGCCGACCCGGTACCTCTCGAGGCCTTGCCGGTTCAGGCTGTCTTGGAGGGTCAGGCGAATAAATTGCTTTTCGGAATATCCCAACTTTTTGGCATATTGAGCCGCTAAGGCCGCGCTGACGAGCTTCCGGCCGTTTTCGATGTCGGAAAGATGCGACTTGGAGATTCCCAGTAGCTTTCCGAATTCCTCAAGTCCCATTTCTTCGCCCTTGCGAATCGAGGCGAGGAAGCGTCCCAAGGTGAGCGGGCCGCCGGTGTATTTTTCCAACACCTTTCCGGCTTGGCTTTTTTTCCTAGTAGTCATGCTTGCCGACCTCTTGGATTTGAATGCACTCGATTTGCCCGTCGAACTTCGTTTCATAAATCGCCCGATAGGAGCGGCTCAGCCGGATCGACCTCTGTCCCCATCTTTTTCCTTGCAAGGGTTCATCATGAAAACCCGGGATTTTTCTGGTTTCCGCGATGCCGTCGATTTGGACTGACTCGATCCAGGCGGCCAGCTTGACCGCGATGTGTCTCGGGACCCTCGACAAATCCTTCTCGGCCCCCTTGGTCACGAATACCCGGGTCTCCGACATAGATATCCTTACACTTAATAAGTGTACTAGTAAACAATGAGTTCACCGTTAGAACGGCTTCGCTCCAGAGCGCGTCGCCTTGAGGACCGCCTCGATTCCGGTGGCTGCTACCGAGGCGAGGGTGCCGACGCCGGGGATCATCGGCAGGAAGGTCTTCCAGTCCCGGACGGTGTCGAGCACGCCCTTGCCGAGGTTCTTGAAGAATTTGTCGACGCGAAATCCCTGGAAGAGGAACTTCACCGAGCCCAAGACCCGCGAGGCGAGCGGGCCCACGCCGGGCAGGAAGCGCAAGACCGCGCCGAGGCCGCCGAGGACCTTGAAAAATCCCGCGCCGATCTTTTTGAAAAATCCGCCCAGCTTGCTCCAAAAGCCCGGGTACAGCGAGCGGTAGAAGCCGCCGCTTTCCGCCAGGCATTTTTTCTCCGGATCCAGTTGCGCGTGAAGGGCCTGAAGCTTGTTGTGGACGGCCTGGACCTGAGGGCTGTTTTTTCCGTGCAGGGCCTCGGCCTGCTTCAGCTCAGCCTTGAGCTGCGCCTCCTTCGCCTTTTGGAAGGCGGCGAGGGATTTTTCGGCCTCTTTATAGATACGCCCGAGGCGTTGGGTGAAGAGCCCCTTCATTTCGCCCTTGGAGAGCCCCAAGGCCTTGCGCAGGGCCTCGACCTTCTGCTTCTTTTCCTTGGCGCTTAGGCCTCGGTCTTCTTGGATGGCCTCGAGTTGCTTCGTAACCCTTTGCAGATCGATGGGCGCTTGGCCCTTGGCCTGGCGCTTTTGGTTGACCTCGACCAAGCGGGACAGCGTCTGGGGGTCGGGATGGGCGAGGGAGCGGGCGATTTGGTTTCGGACCTGGGCGATCACCCCCCGGGCCTCCTTCGGGATGGAACCCGAGGTCGATTGGTATTGCGAGGCGCCGGGAACGGGTGAGGTCTGGCTTGGCGGGGTCGCCTGCGCCGCGGTGGCCCCGAAGGTGATGGAGCGGAAAAAGCCGCCAATAGTATTTAGGATCATAGGAATTCCTCCTTGCCGGAGGTTTTTTCAATTCCTCTGCCATCGGGTCTGCGCCATCTAATAAAACAAAAAAGTATTTATAAAATAAATAGATAACTAAAATAGTTCATTTATTAATTTTAATTGGCTCTTGCCGAATTTCGGTCGGCGCGACCCCCGTACCGGTCGAAAATCAAACGCCTCGCCCCCTTGACAAGCGCGCCAAAGCACAAGAGATTAGCGTCCCTTTTAAAATAAGTAAGGATGTCGCGGTTAAGGGCGAAGCTTGCCCTCCCGCCGCGCATCCACCGGGCCTAAGCCATTGGCCCTATGAGGTGTCGCGATGTTCGGTAGCAAGGACAAGGTTCAGGAACTGGCCCAAAAGGTCGAGCAGCTCACGCAGCAACTGGAAGAGCAACAGCGCCGGCACGAGCACCAGCTCAAGGTGCTGCGCCAGCAGGTCGCCGCCATGCTGGCCGGCCTGGCCCCCACGGCGCAGAGCGTCCTGTCGGGACTTCCCTACAGCGAGATCCCGAAGGAGCAGGTCCCCGATTTCATCCGCTCGGTGCCCAATCTCTTGATCCTCGACGTGCGCGGCGACGAGGGCTGGAGCAACGGCCACATCCCCGAGGCCAAGCACATCCCGGCAAACCAGCTTTTGATGCGCGTGGGCGAGCTGGCCGACAAGACTCGGCCCGTCCTAACCGTCTGCGCGAACGGCAACACCGGCGTGACGGCGGCGCAGCTTTTGGCCAAGGAGGGCTTTCTGCACGTCTTCAACGCCCTGGGCGGGATGGCGGGTTACAAGGGTCCCCTGGTCAAGCCGGAGGTGAAGGCCCTGGACGCCGGCGAGGTGCAGGGCGTCGACCGCGAGCTGATCGCCAAGGTCCTCGAGGTCTTGGATCGCGACGTTCGGCCGGGCCTGAAGCGCGACGGCGGCGACATCCAGGTCTTGGCGGTGGAAGAGGGCGTGGTGAAGGTGAAGATGGCCGGCGCCTGTTTCGGCTGCGGCGCGCAGAAGCGCACCGTCGAGGACGGCATCAAGAACCACCTGATGCGCCTGATCCCCGAGATCAAGGGCGTGGAAGACCATACGCTGAATATCCCCGCCTAAGTGGCGGGCGCGATTCCTATAGCAACGTTAGGACTGGCCCAGCGATAAGGGCCCGAGGGCTCGGGTGCCGGGGCGGCGCTTGAGTTCTTATTTTTCTCAGCTTTTCCCCGAACAATTCACGGTTGTCTTGAGTCGCCGGCGGCTTTGCGCGCCTGCCGCGGCTCCGTGCCGAGGTTTCGGTTGGGGATTTCTCGTAATTCCATTTTTATTTCGTCGGCCACCCGCGGGTCTTTTGCGAGGTCGGAATCGGGGGCGAGCCCGGAAGAGCAGGGCGGCTTTTCCGCGCGGGAATTCGTGCGCCGTCTTTTGGAAAGCGGCCTTGCGGAGCGGTGGAGCGAGGGCGAGCGGCGGGAGTTGGCGGCCTTGGCCGGGGAGGGTGACCCAAATTTATTTTTCGAGGACTTGCTTCGGTTGGGAAAAAGGCTGGAGGCGGACGGTAGGGATGGCGCGGCGGTCGATGTTTATGCTGCGGTTGTAGGGGCCGTTCCCCCCGTAAAGGGGGGCAAGCGCGAACGGCCCCTACGGATCCTCGCGCAAGAGCGGCTCCACGCGATCCAAGGTCTCGGCGCCTTCGCCCCGCGCTTCGAATTCCTTCTCAAAAATTTCACCCGCGACGCCGCCGACCCGCGGGCGATCCTTCCCATGCTGGCCGGGACCACCGTCTACGGCCTGGTGCGCGCCGCCGCGCTGGGGCGCTTGGCGGGAACCGCGCGTGCCGCTTGGTACAGCCGAGGGGCCGGCGCCCGGATCTTGGCCGCCGGCGCGGCATACGCGGCGGAGGTCCCCGTATTCGCGCTCTCCGGTCGGGCCCTGCGCGGTCTCGGCGATGCTCCCCGCGCCGAAGCGTCCGGCTTGGGCCATGATCTGGCCGGCGCCGCCCTGACCTTGGGGGCGCTCAAGGCCTTCGGCCGGGCGGGGACTACGGCCTTTCGCAAATTGCACGGCATCGACCGTTACGGTGTGGCCTCACGCGCCGTGGGCCTGCTGGGGGCCGGCCGCGTTGCGACCTCGCAGTCCGCGATGTTCCTCGGCCTCTTGGGCGCCCACCGTTTGGAAGAAGCCCTCGGTCTGCGTCCCGCCCGCGACGGGGCGACGACGCTCACCGACACGCTGGCCTCCATGCTCAGCTTGGGCGTGGGGGCGCATCTGGGGCATCGGCTGTTGGGGCGGCGCTTCGCGGCCTTTCAGCGGGAGCTGGGGTTGCGGGTTCAGGCGCAAGACATGCCCCGCCTGAATCCGCCCGACGCGAATTTCGGCAACTTTGCCGCCTCTATAGGGGCCGTTCGCGCTTGTCCCCCTTTACGGGGGGAACGGCCCCTACGGGGTTGGCAAGGTGAGGCGCGGTCGGGCCCAGCGGGACGATCGCCAGGTTCGCCCCAACATTCCTATTCCCTCGGCAGCGGCTCGGGCCGCCCCTCGCGAGCCCCCGGCGTTCGCGGCGAAGTCGAAAGGCTCCTCGACCATCCGCGTCTCGACATCGCCTGGACGATTTTAAAGCGCTGGGGTGAATTCGAGTCCCGGCTGCGAGCGGAGGATATTTCCTACCTCGCCGCCAAGCTGGAAAAACGCCTCGACGCGAAGGGTGAATTGCCGCCCTTGCTCGCTGCCCTCATGATGCGGCACCTGCTGCCCCAACTTCCGGAGGGCGAGGCCTTGCCCATCCTGCGCAAGCTGGAGAGCAAGCTGGCCGACCCTGAGGAGCGAGTCGTCGAGGCCGCGCTCGAAAGCCTCGCGGCCTACGCCCCGCGAGCCTCCGCGGCCTATGCCGAGGGGCTTCTGCCCGCCTTGCGGCGCGTCGCCGAGGCGGATCATGATTGGCTGCCGGCCAAGGCCTTTCAGGCCCTGGGCGCCTTCACCGAAGCCTTGCCCCCGGAGCGACGCCTAGCTCACGTCCTCGCCTTGGAGTCGCGGATGTCCGAGTTGGAGCTTTCCCCCGTCGCGGTCCTGCCGCGGGCCCTGTCATTTCTGTCGCCGGGGGAGCGAGTTGCCGTGGCGCGGGTCGTCGAACGACGGCTCTTCGAAGAGGAAGCGGGCGGGTCCGGGGAGCGCCGCGAGACCCTCGGCCAGATCTTTCCGCTACTGCCGGTCGTCGACGGCGGCGCCATGCTCGCCAGGCTGCAGACCCTGGCGGAGGCCCCCAAGGGCCCCTACCAAATTCCGGCCTTGGAAATCTTGGGCGAGTGGAGCGGGAATTTCTCGGCCCGGGAGCGCGCGGAGTTATTGCCTTGGGCGGCCCGCTTTCTCGACGACAGTCGCCTGACCCTGCGCATGACTGCCCTGCAGACCCTTTGGAAACTGGCGATGGCGAGCCCGGTCTCCGAACGCCTGGCCGCCGCGGCGCCCATGGAGAAGGCGCTGGGCGACGGCTCCGCCGAGGCGCGCGAGGCCGCCGTCGCCGCTTGGGGCCTCTTGGCGGCGGGGCTGCCTCCGGAACAGCGCTTGGCGGTTGCCGAGCGGCTGCTGGCGCGCCACTCGGACCCCGCCGCCGCGGTGCGGGATCAGGTCTGGAAGCAGCTCTCCGAGATGGCGGAGGCCTTGGAGGCGAGGCCGGCGGCGGAGCTGCTGAGACTTGCCTTGAGTCAGGTCGCCCTTGCGGAGGTCCCGATTCGATTTTTGCAAAGCGTGGAGAAGCGGATCCCCAAGGAGGCCTTGGCGGCCTCCACCGAGTCAGCCGAGGGCCGGGACTTTTTCCGCTACGCGACCTACCTCGGGGCGGGGCTGCCCTTGGAGCCGATTTTATGGAAGGCCTACCTGCGCGCGGCCAAGCCGGAGGCCTTTCTCGCGAAGGCCGGAGCGGATTTGAGCGCCTTTCGCCGGGGCGGGAGCCCGAAACCGGGGCATGAGCGGCAGCTGCTCTTGGCCTACGCCGCCTTGGAGGTGTGGGAGGGGCTGGGCTTCGAGGATTTTCGCCGGGGGATTCGCGGCAAGGCGCCGCCGCCTCCCTTCTTGACCCAGGCCTTTCGCGCCGAGCTTCGGACGCAGGTCTCTCTGCACGGGCGGGTCGACAAGGGAAAGATTGCCCAGGCCTTGGCCCCGCTGGAGAAGCCGGCGGAGCTCGAGGCCTTTCGCAAGGACCTGGACGCGCTCATTCAGGCGCGTCATTCCGAACTGCGCGCTGTGCGCCAGGAGGTGAAGGCGGCCTTCCCGAAAGGCTGGGAGAAGCTGCGCCTCCCCGCGATGTCGGCCGCCGCCGAGGGGCTGCTGCCGAAGTTGTGGCCGCATCGCGAGCTGCCGGCGGTCCGGGAGCTGATCCTCCGCTTCGGTCTTTTCCTGGCCTGGCGTCGCCTCGAGGGCTCGCCTCTCGCGGCGCGCATTTCCGCCTTGCGGGGTCGAGACTTAAGCTCGAAGGCCCTGGGCGAGGGCTTGAAGGCCTTGGAGGAGTTCTACCGGGACTCGGTGGCGGAGACCTTCGGTGCCTTGGGCCTAAAGGCCGAGGAGATCCCCGCGCTTCGCAGGCAACGCCAGCTGTTGGCGGCGGAGCTCGGCCGCCTGCGCCGCGAGGAAGGCGCGCCGGTCGAAGTGGAGTTCCTGCCTTCCAAGACGGAAGCGGACCGATTTTTCGCCTTCGTCTCGGAGGATTGCAATACCGATCGACAAAGGGCGATCTTTAGGCCGGACTTTCAGCTGCTACGGATGGTCTCCGACGGGCGCCTCCGGGGCCTGGTCTATGTGCAAAAGGCGGCCTTGGACGGGAAGGAAGTCCTGATCTTGGGCCTGCAGCCGCGGGCCTCCTGGGCGATCGACCACCGCGACCTTTTGCGGGCGGTCGAGCGCGAGTTCTCCCGGGTCGCCGAGGCGAAGGGCTACGACGCGGTGCTGCTGATGGCCGACGAGAACCAGCAGTCCAACCGCGCCGACATGTTGGAGGCGATCCGCGAGCGCGCCTATCCCCGTAAAAGTTTCCGGCAAAAGGTCTCCGGCGCCGTCTTCGAGGGGAGGGAGTTCCAGCTCCTTTGGGAGCGGGGCGGAAGGCGATCGGCCGCGGCGGGTAAAAAATGACGGACCCTTCAAATTCGTTTTCAAATCCGGGGTTGTTGAAGTAGCTTAGGCCCATCCCGAGGTAACCGTGGCCCTTCAACTCCCATGCAGCTCCTGCGGCGGCGCCGTGCCTTTTCCTTCGAAGGCCCTGTTCTACGCCGTCTGCCCCTATTGCGGCTCGATGCTGGTGCGCAAGGACCTCCACCTCGAGAGCCTGGGGCAGGTGGCCCTGTTGCAGGACGACTACTCGCCGCTGCAGATCGGCTCGGAAGGCAGCTACGGCGGCAAGTCCTTCGTGCTGACCGGCCGTATCCGGCGCCGCTGGGCCGAAGGGGCCTGGAACGAGTGGTTCATGGACTTTGGCGACGAAGGCGAGGCCTGGCTCGCGGAAGCGCAGGGTTTTTACTCGGTCTCGAGGCCGGGGCCTTTGCCCAAGCCGATCCCCACTCTCGAGCAGTTACAGGTGGGCACGGTGTGGGAGCTGGGAAGCAAGCGCTACCAGGTCGACGACCGGCGCGAGGCCGTCGTCGAGGGCATCGCCGGCCAGCTGCCTTTCCTGCTCAAGCCCGGCGAGAAGAGTGTCGGCGTGGATTTCAGCGGGCCGGACGGGCGCTTCGCCACCTTGGAATTCGCCGCGGGCGAGACGCGGCTCTACGTCGGCGAGTACCTCGAGCTGCCGGACCTGAGGATGAAAAATTTGAGGGAGCTGGATGGCTGGTGAGAAGGCGAAAGTCCTGAATTGCGTGCAATGCGGCGGGGCCGTTCAGTGGCGCGCCCCCGGCTTCTCGATCACCCTCGTCTGCGGGCATTGCGGTGCCGTCCTGGACGTCTCCAACCCCGAGGTCCAGCTCCTGATCCAGTCGCAGGAGAAGACCCGGCTTCAGCCGTTGATCCCGCTCGGCGCCCGCGGCAAGTTCCACGGTGAGACCTACGAGATGATCGGCTTCATGCAGCGCGCCGACGGGACGGGGCAATACAAGTGGCGCGAATACCTCCTCTTCAATCCCTACATCGGCTACCGCTGGCTGGTCGAGGCCGACGGGCACTGGAACTACGTCATCTCCACCAAGCAGAAGCCGCACCGGCGCGACAAATCGGCGCAGTATCTCGATAAATCCTATCAGCTCTTTCTCACCGGCGAGGCCCAGGTGCTCTACGTCCTGGGAGAGTTTTACTGGCGGGTGAAGAAGGGCGACCGCGTCTCCGTCCAGGACTTCATCAACCCGCCCGAGATGCTCTCCCGCGAGTGGGACGCCGGCGAAGAGGTCTGGTCCATCGGCGAGTACGTCGAGCCCGAGGTCGTCCAGGCCGCCTTCGGCATCAAAGCGATGCCGGCGCGCATCGGTGTCGCCCCCAACCAGCCCTCGCCCCACGACGCGAAGTACCGCAAGTATTTCTGGACCGCGGTGGTGATGACCCTGCTGCTCCTCTTGGTCCAGTTGGGGACGAATCGCTCCGGCCGCCAAGACCCCGTTTATGTAGAGGTGGCGAGCGCGGCCGGCCTGAAGGCCGCCGGGGGGAAGTTTCCGAAGCTCGCCCACGTGCGGGCCGGCGGCTTGGATTTTCTGCTCCGCACCAAGGTGACGGGTTATACGGGGTCCTATCTCAACTTGGATGTCCAGTTGAAGACCCCGACCGGCATCGACACCTATCGGGTCTTCCAAGAATTCCGAAACGCCGCCGAGGGGGCCACCGCGGTCAGCGCGATCGCCGACCTGCCCGACGGGGACTACCAGGTGACGCTGCAACCCTTTTCGGGGCCCTGGCCGATGTCGGGGGAGTTTCGGGTCGAATTGATCCCGCAAAGATCGCAGTGGTCGAATTTCGTCGGCGCGGGGCTCCTGCTTTGGCTTTATCCGCTGTGGCTGAAATTTCGCCGGTGGAGTTTTAATACCACGCGTTGGATGCAAAGTGATTTTGCGGAAGAGTAGGGCCTTATGAAAAGATACTTGATCTTCGGGGCGATCGTCCTGGCCGGCTTGGGCGGCGTCAACCGGACGAACTTCGTCCTGTCGAAATTTTTTCTCCGCACCCTGAACCAAATGGGTTCCGGCGGCGGCTACGGTTTCAGCCATAAATAAAGGAGGCGACGATGCAATGGGACGGAATTTTGCAAAATTTGGTGGGGGCCGCGGTTTTTACGGTCCTGGGAATGGTGCTGTTCGGGCTGAGTTTTTGGGTTTTTAATCGCATGGCGCCTTTTTCCTTGTGGAAAGAGCTGATCGAGGAGCACAACACCGCGCTGGCCATCGTCATCGGCGCGGTCTCGCTGGGGATGTGCCTGATCATCGCCATGGCGGTGCACTGAGGCCATGTCCTACCTCCTGCTGCTCTCCGTCTTCGTGATCGCTACCTGCGGCCTGGTCTACGAGCTGGTCGCGGGCACCCTGGCGAGCTACCTCCTGGGCGACTCGGTGACGCAGTTCTCCACCGTCATCGGCGTCTATCTCTTCTCGATGGGGATCGGGAGCTACCTTTCCAAATACGTCCGGGGCAACTTGGTGGCGGTCTTCATCCAGGTCGAGCTGATCATCGGCCTGGTGGGAGGCTTCTCCGCGGCCCTTCTGTTTGCCAGCTTTCATTACGTCACTGGCTTTCGTACCTTGTTGTACTCGATGGTGGCCCTGATCGGCACCTTGGTGGGCCTCGAGATCCCGCTGCTGATGCGCATCCTGAAGGACCGTTTCGAGTTCAAGGACCTCGTCTCGAAGGTCTTCACCTTCGACTACATCGGGGCCCTGGTCGCCTCGCTCTTGTTCCCCTTGCTCCTGATTCCGCGCCTGGGGCTGATCCGGACCTCGCTGCTCTTCGGGATCTTCAACGTCCTCGTGGCCCTCTGGGCCCTGCACCTGTTTCGGAACCAATTGGGCTGGCCCAAGCTGCTGCGCGGCGCGGGCACCTTGGTGCTGATCCTGCTCGGGCTGGGCTTCGCCTATTCGGGCCGGATCCAGGAATGGTCCGAGACGGCCGCCTTCTCCGAACGCATCGTCTTCTCCAAGAGTTCCGATTACCAGCGTATCGTGCTGACCTCCGAAGGCGACGAGATGCGGCTCTACCTGAACGGGCATCTTCAATTCAGCTCCCGCGACGAATACCGCTACCACGAGGCCCTGGTCCACGTCGGCCTGCGCGCCGTCCCCCAGGCCAAGCGAGTCTTAGTGCTTGGCGGCGGCGACGGCCTGGCCGTGCGCGAGATCCTGAAATATCCCGAGGTGGAGTCGGTCACCCTGGTCGATCTCGACCCCGAGGTGACCCATCTATTCCAGACCCAGCCGCTCTTGACTAAACTCAACGGCGGCGCCCTGAGCTCGCCCAAGGTGAGCGTGGTCAATGCCGACGCCTTCATCTGGGCGAAGCAGGCGGCGCCGGGCTACGACTTCATTGTCGTCGACTTCCCCGATCCCACCAATTTCTCCCTGGGCAAGCTCTACACCACCGCCTTCTACCGCGAACTGGAGCGCCTCTTGGCGCCCGAAGGCCTCGCGGTCGTGCAGAGCACCTCGCCCTTGGTGGCGCGTAAGTCCTTTTGGTGCGTCAACCGTTCCTTGAACAGCGTCGGCCTGAAGACCCTGCCGTACCACGTCTACGTGCCTTCCTTCGGCGAGTGGGGCTTCATCTTGGCGGGGAGGGACGAGCCCAGGGTCGCGGCGGGGCGGGCCCTGCCGGCCGACCTGAAATTCCTGCGCGAGTCCATGCTGCCCGGGCTGACGGAGTTTCCGCCCGACATGGCCCCCGTGGAGACCGAAGTCAACCAACTCAACAACCAGGCCCTGGTCCGGTACTACGAGGAGGAATGGGCCCGGTATCCGGGGGGCGGATGAAGCCGCTCTGGACCCGACGGCGCTTTTTGCAGGGCTTCGGCGTCGGCATCGCCGCCGCGGGGCTGCTGGCGGCCTGCGGACGCCTGGGCGGTTCGCGCCGCGAGATTCCCGGGCGGATCTGCGGGGCCGACGCGGCCCGTGCGCATCGGTTGCGCGCGGGCGGATTTCCGGCGCCCAGCCGCGTCGAGCAGGCCTCCTGCGTTATCGTCGGCGGCGGGATCGCGGGGCTCTCCGCCGCTTGGCGGCTCCGCAAGGCCGGCTTCGAGGACTTCGTCCTTTTGGAATTAGATGAGGCGAGCGGCGGCAACTCGCGCGGCGGGGAGAATGCGATCTCCGCCTACCCCTGGGGCGCCCACTATGTCCCCCTGGCCAATCCCGAGTCCGAATCGGTCCTGCGGCTATTTCAAGAGTTGGGCGTGGTCTCCGGCTTCGATGCCGCCGGCCGGCCTCGTTACCACGAGCTTTATCTGTGCGCCGAGCCGGAAGAACGGTTGTTCCTCCAAGGGGCCTGGCAAAGCGGCATTGTCCCGCGCGAAGGCCTGAGCTTCGAGGAGCGGGACGAGATGGCCCGCTTCCACGAGAAGATGGCCGCCTTCGGCGTCGCGAAGGGGGGCGACGGCCGCTGGGCCTTCGCGATTCCCGTCGATTTGAGCTCGCGAGATCGGAAGTTTCTAGCATTAGATCGCCAAAGCATGGCGCAGTGGTTGGAAGGCGAGGGGCTTCGCTCTCGGCCGCTGCGTTGGTACGTCGATTACTGCTGCCGCGACGACTTCGGGACGCCCGCGGATCAGGTCTCCGCCTGGGCCGGGATCCACTATTTTGCCGGGCGCCGCGGCCAGGCGGCGAACGCCGAGCCCAATACCGTCCTGACTTGGCCTGAGGGAAATGGCTGGCTGGCGAGGCGCCTGCGCGAGGCCTGCGGCGATCGGCTGCGCTGCGACGCCGTGGTCTACAAGGTCGCCGCCGAGGGTTCCGGCCGCCGGGTCGAGTATTGGGACGCGCGGGGCGACGAGACTCGGGCGCTTAGGGCGGATCAGGTGATCTACGCGGCCCCGCGCTTCACCGCCGCGTATACGGTCGAAGAATATCAAAGATCCCGGCCCGAGGCCTTGGCGGCCTTTCACTATGCCCCCTGGCTCGTCGCCAACTTGAGTCTGCCGCGCCCGCCGCGGGGGAAGGGGGCGCCGCTCGCCTGGGACAACGTCCTCTACGAGAGCCCCGGTCTGGGCTACGTGGTGGCCACGCACCAAGGGCTGAAGAGCGTCCCGGGACCGACGGTCCTGACCTACTATCGGCCCCTGGACCATGAGGCCCCCGTCGCCGCGCGCCGCGCGGCCCTGGGCCGAAGCTATGCGGAGTGGCGGGAAATGATTTTGGAAGACTTAGGCCGCGCGCACCCCGAGCTGCGCGAGGAGGCGGAGCACCTCGACGTCTGGCTCTGGGGCCACGGCATGATTCGTCCCGAGCCGGGCTTCTTGTGGGGGCCTGCGCGCGCGGCCGCCGGGCGCGGCCTACCGGGCCTGCACTTCGCGCACAGCGACATGAGCGGGATGTCGCTCTTCGAAGAAGCCCACGAGCGCGGGATCGCGGCGGCCGACGCGGTCCTAAAATCCCTGGGAAAGAAGGTGCCGGCGTAAAGCGATGAAGACTGCTTCCCCTCCAACTCCCTGGATCCGTTCGCCGGGCTTCGACGCCGCCTTCATCCTCGCGCCGATGGCCCTGCCGGCCCTGGCGGTCGTCGCCCTGCGCGGCTATTTCGACCAGGACCCGCCGATCCCGCTCTGGGGCTGGCTGGTCCTGGTCTTGGGCATCGACGTCGCCCACGTCTATGCCACGCTCTACCGCACCTACGCCGACCCCGAGGCGCGGGCCCGGCATGCGACGCTTTTGCGGCTCGCGCCGCTATTGTGCTGGGTGGCCGGCGTCGCGCTCTACGCGAGCGACGACAAGCTCTTTTGGTCGGCCCTGGCCTACCTGGCCGTCTTTCACTTCATCCGGCAGCAGTATGGTTTTCTGAGGATCTATGCCCGGCGCGAGACCTCCACGCGCCCCGGTCGCGCGATCGACGCCGCGGCGATCTATCTCGCCACCCTCTACCCCATCGTCTACTGGCACGCTCATCTGCCGCGGAATTTCGATTGGCTGATCTCGGGCGATTTTATTCCCGGCCTCCCGCTTTGGGTGGAACGGGCGACGGCGGCCTTTTATGTCGGGGCCCTCGCGGCCTACGCCGTGAAGGAGATCCTGGCCTGGCGAAAGACGCGGTCCTGGAACTGGCCCAAACAGCTCTTGCTGGCCGGCACCGCCTTGTCCTGGTATGTCGGGATCGTCTGGCTGAACGGCGATCTCGCCTTCACCCTGACCAACGTCGTGGCCCACGGGATTCCCTACGTCGCCCTCGTTTGGAGCAGCGGGGAGCGGCGTCTCTCGGCCTCGACCAGTCGGCGCGGGGCCTACGCCCTGGCGGCCTTGCCGCTATTTTTCGGACTGCTCTGGCTCTTGGCATACATGGAAGAAGGCCTGTGGCACGGGCTCTTATGGCGGGACAAGGCGGAGCTGTTCCCGTGGTTCCAAGGCCTGCCCGCGCTTCAAGATGCTTCCCTGTTGGCGGTCCTCGTCCCCCTCTTGGCCCTCCCGCAGGCGACGCACTATGTCTTGGACGGATTCATCTGGCGAATGAGGCGCGGAGATCTCGAGTGGACCCAGGCCTCGCCGGCGGAGGAAAGGTTGGCGGCCTAAACTATATGAAGCCACTTTACCTGGAAAAGAAGCTCGCCTTGGTCCTGCGCCCCGGCTTGAGCCTCCTGGATCAGCCCGAGGCCTTTTGGCGAGAGCTGACCTCGGTCGCGCGCGTGCGCATCCTGCGGCAGGACCGCGCGCCTGCCGTCCGCGCCTTTTTGCTGGCCGAATCCAGCCTCCTCGTTTGGCGAGATCGCCTGATGCTGAGCACCTGCGGGAGCGGCGATTTGAAGGCCTTGGTCCCTTGGCTAAAGGAGCAGTTTGGCGACGATGCGGTCGTCGCTTCGTTATACGAGACGCCGGAATGGACGACCGAGCTCTCCTTGAGGCGCGAAAGCGAGGGAGAGGTCTCAGCGCTGGCCTCGTGGGGAGGGTGTCGGAAGTCGGTCTTGGTGGGCTTTGCGCGGCGCGATTTTCCGGCGGAGCTCCGCGCATTGCTGCCGCGCGACGCCGAGATCTTTCAAGAACATGACTTCGATCCCGCCGGCTATTCCTGCAACGCCTGCGAGGGGGAGAACTATTTAACGCTGCATTTCAGCCCTGAGGGGGAGGGGAGCTGCTTGAGCCTGGAGAGCCGCGGTTTTGAGGCGGTTCAGGGGGCCTTGCTGGAGGTCGCTGCAAAGCGGCTGAGTCCCAAAACGATCTATCGATTGACCGAGGAATTTCCGGAAGGCGACGAACTCAAGGAGCCGCGCGAAGCGGCGAGACGCTATAAAATCGCTCGGTAGTAGACCCGCCGGCCCGATTTTACCCCCCTGCCTTCGTTCCGCCCTTCAAATTGGGATAGGTGCTGTCGTAGAGGTCGAAGACCTGCTCGATCTGCGCGTCGGTCAGGTTGCTCTGCACCAGCAGCTCGCGGAGCGGCTTGCCGGTGGCGACCGCCTTCTTCACGATCTCGGCGGTGGCGGCGTAGCCCAGGATGGGGTTGAGCACCGTCGCGATCGAGACGGAGTTTTCCGCGTAGTAGCGGCAGCGGTCGGGGAAGGCGACGATGCCGTCGACGCACTTCGTGGCCAGGGCCTTCATCGTGTTGGTGAGGATGCTCAGCTCCCAGCTTAAAGAAAAGGCGATGATCGGCATCATGACGTTGAGCTCGAGCTGTCCCGCCTGCGAGGCGTAGGCGATGGTGGTGTCGAGGCCCAGGACGAAAAATCCCGCCATGTCGGTCATCTCGGCCAAGACCGGGTTGACCTTGCCGGGCATGATCGAGCTGCCGGGCTGCACGGCCGGGAGGACGATCTCGTAGAGGCCGGTGCGCGGGCCCGAGGCCAAGAGCCGCAGGTCGTTGGCGATGCGGATCAGGTCGAGGGTCAGGTTGCGCAGGGCGTTGGAGAGATGCACGAAGGGCGACATCGACTGCATCGCCTCGAAGTAGTCCTTGGCCGGCTTCAGCGGCTCGCCGATCAGGCGGCCCAACTCCTTCGCGACCATGGGGCGGTACTTGGGATGGCTGTTGATCCCGGTGCCGACGGCCGTGCCGCCCAGGCCCAGCGAGGTCAAGGGTTGGAAGGCTTCTTTCACCCAGGCCAGGTGGCTGGCCAGGCAGGAGGCGTAGCCGCCGAATTCTTGCCCCAGCCGGATCGGCGTCGCGTCCTGGAGGTGCGTGCGTCCCGACTTGACGATCTTGTCCCAGGCCTTGGCCTTCTTGGCGAAGGCCTTTTGCAGCTGTCCCAAGGCCGAGAGCAAATCGTCCTTCAACAACAACGCCGAAATGCGGATCGCCGTGGGGATCACGTCGTTGGTGGACTGCGCCATGTTGACGTGGTCGTTGGGGTTGATCGGGCTGTAGGCGCCGCGCTTGCCGCCCAGCATCTCGTTGGCCCGGTTGGCCAGGACCTCGTTGACGTTCATGTGGTGGCTGGTGCCGGCGCCGGCCTGGAAGACGTCGACGACGAAGTGCTCGCGGTGTTGGCCGGCCAAGATCTCGTCGCAGGCCCGTACGATGGCGGCGACGTGTTTTTTCGGAATCAGGCCCAAAGCCCCGTGCACCGTCGCGGCGGCCTTCTTGATCAGGACCGTGGCGTCGACGAAGGCCGGGTGGGGCCGCCAGCCGCTGATCGGGAAGTTGTCGACGGCCCGGGCGGTTTGGACGCCGTAGTAGACCCCGTGCGGGATCTGTTTTTCCCCGAGGGAATCTTTTTCAACGCGATGGGTGGAAGAGGGCTTGGCGGAGGATTTTTTCATGGTGCGGGGATTTACTCAGACGCCCCCGCCTTGGCAACAAAAAATCAGCCCTTCCACAGCGTCCAGACGCCGATGGCCACGAAGCCGAGGCCGGCGACGATCTTGAGGGCCTTGGGCGAGATCAGGGCGGTCAATTGTTCTCCGATGAGAACGGCTATCAAGGTCGACAGAACCAAGGCGGCGGAGGCCGCAGCGAAGACCTGCCAGCGCGCCAGCTGGCGCTCGGTGGCGAAGAGCAGGGTGGCGAGCTGGGTCTTGTCGCCCAGCTCGGCCAGGAAGACGCTGAGGAAGACGGGGAGCATGGCTTTCATGGCTTACCTTGTTTTCTTCTTGGCTTGGGGCGCGGCCTCGAGCAGCGGCAGCAAGTGCTCGCCGGTGATCAGGCGGGCGCCGCGGTTGCGGGTGAAGTAATTCCAGGCCCACTGCATCAGGACCAGGACCTTGTTGTCGAATTCGATCAGATAGCGGATGTGGACGAAGGCCCAGATCAGCCAGGCGAAGAAGCCGTTGATCTTGAGGAAGCCGATGTCGGCCACCGCCGCGTTGCGGCCGATGACCGCGAGGTTGCCCTTGTTGAAGTAATGGAAGGGCGGCGAGTCCTTGAGGCGGATCCGGTCTTCCAGGACCTTGGCGACGTAGCGCCCCTGCTGCATCGCGACGGGGGCGACGCCGGGCAGGGGGCTCCCGCCCTGGTGCGTGAAGAGGGCCAGGTCGCCGATGACGAAGAGGTTGGGATAGCCGGGGAGGCTCAGGTCGGGCTCCACCGGCAGGCGTCCGGCGCGGTCGGGCTTGACGCCGCTGCGCGCGGCGATTTTTTTGCCGAGCGGCGAGGCGGCTACGCCCGCCGCCCAGAGGACGGTGTGGGTCGGGATCTTCTCGGAGCGGTCGCCGCGCTTCACCGTGACCGAGCCCGCCTCGATGTGGGTGAGGAAGCTCTCGGTGCGCACCTCGACGCCGAGCTTGTGCAGCTTGGCGGCCGCCTTGGCGGAGAGTTTGGGCGGGTAGGGCGGCAGGACGCGGTCGGTGCCTTCCAGGAGGTAGATCTTCACGTCGCGGGTGTCGATGCGCTTGAACTCGCCCTTGAGCGTGCCGAAAGCCAGCTCGGCCAGGGCGCCCGCCAGCTCGACGCCGGTCGGCCCGCCGCCGACCACGACGAAGTTGAGCCAGGCGCGGCGCCGCCGCGGGTCGCTCTCGCGCTCGGCGGTCTCGAAGGCCAGGAAGATGCGGCGCCGGATCTCGAGGGCGTCCTCGACGGTCTTGAGCGGGGGCGCCAGCGACTCCCACTCGGGGTGGCCGAAGTAGGGGTGGCTGGCGCCGGTCGCGACGACCAGGTAGTCGTAGTCCAGCTCGCCGTCGCTCAAATAAACCTTTTGGGCCTTGGGGTCGACGTCCTCGATCTCGGCGCTGAGCACCTGGGTGTTTCGGCTGCGCTTGAGGATGGCGCGCAGGGGCGAGGCGATGTCTCCGGGTGACAAGCCTCCCGTGGCGACCTGGTAGAGCAGGGGCTGGAAGAGGTGAAAGTTGCGGCGGTCGACCAGCGTTACGTCGACGGGGGCGCCCCTCAAGGCCTGGGCGGCGTAGAGGCCGCCGAAGCCGCCCCCGAGGATGAGGGCCTTCGGCCGGGTATTTTTTTCCTGTTGGTGCATATCCCGACAATATTGTAGGGAAACGGGCCATGAAGAAAGCGAAAAAGCAGCGCCTGGCCCTGATCGCCCACGACGGGAAAAAGGCCGAGATGGTCGGCTTCGTCAAGGACAACCTGAGGCAGATCCAAAAATTCCAGATCGTCGCCACCGGCACGACGGGGCGCTACCTCGAGCAGGCCGGCCTCAAGGTCGAAAAGATGGAGAGCGGCCCCAAGGGCGGCGACGCCCAGATCGCCGCGATGATGGTCGAGGGCGGCCTGGACGGCGTGATCTTCCTGCGCGACCCCTTGGGCATCCACCCCCACGAGCCCGACATCTTCATGCTGCTGCGCCTGGCCGACGTGCACAACGTCCCCTTGGCCACCAACCTCGCCACGGCTAAAATCCTCATCGGGGGAATTTAACCCGTGGAGGAAGTCCAAAAGACCTTTCGCGAGATCGCCGAGCGCTACGATCGCAACCGGCGCAAGCTCATTCCCTGCTTCGACGGTTTCTACGCAAGCGTCGTCGCGATGGCGCCTTTTCCGCCGGAGGGCGAATTCCGCGTCCTCGATTTGGGCGCGGGGACGGGACTGCTGACGCAGTTCCTTCGCGACCGCTTTCCCAAGGCGCGCTATACCCTGATCGACTTCACCGCCGAGATGCTCGACAAGGCCCGGCAGCGCTTCGCGGAGGCGGAGGGGATGCGCTATCTTGTCGCCGACTACGCCGCCGCCGATTGGGAGGGGCCCTACGACCTGATCGTTTCCTCGCTCTCCATCCATCACTTGAGCGACGCGGCGAAACGCGAGCTCTACCGCAAGGTCTTCGCGAATTTGGCCCCTTCCGGATGCTTTCTCAATGCCGAGTTCGTCCGCGCCGCCGACCCGCAGGTGCAGGCGCGCTACTGGGAGCTGTGGATCCAAGGCATGCGCGACGCGGGCTTGACCGAGGCGGAGGTCGCGCAGGCCCTCGAGCGCACCGCGATCGACATCCTCGCGACGGTCGAGGAGCAACTGGCCTGGCTGCGCGAGGCGGGCTTTTCCCAAGTCGACTGTCACTTCAAAGACAAACTCTTCGCGGTCTTCGGTGGGCGCCGCCCCTAGACCTTCTGGCGCCGCGCCCAAAGCAGGAGAGCGAATCCGGATACAAAGAGGAGGATGCTGGGGAGCAAGGTCTTGCGCGAGACCTCCGACTCCGAGAGGGGGACGCCCGCGCCGCGGTGAAATTCCTCGAAGCTCGCGACTACCTGGTAGGCCGGCAACAGCGGCAGGACCACCGCGACCGAGGCGATAATGCCGAAGAGCAAGGCAAGCCAAGGCAGCTTCGGGTGCAGGGCGCCGAGGTGGGGCGCGGCGAGGAAGCCGGCCAAAAAGAGGAAGTAATAGAGCACGAGGGCATAGCCCACCAACCAAGGCGGGACATTCTTCGCCGGGATCAAGTACATGAACATCCAATCCGGCGCGAGGAAGTAGCCGTAGGCGGCGAGGGCGATGAAGCCCAAGGCGAGATAGGAACCCGCCCAAAAGGCGCGGGTCTTGAACACACTCCCACTCCAGCCCTTGGGGAGGAAGAGGGCGCTTAAAAAGCCGATGCTCAACAGAACCGGTTCATCGATGATAAATGTCTTAACCACCTCCTTCCGCTAAGGAAGATGTTGGGATTAAGCCCTTTTCCCTCATCCATTGCAAGGTTTCGCGCAGGCCCTCCCGGCTGTCGGGGTACTGGAAGCGAAATCCCGTGCCCTTCAGCTTCTCGTTCGAGTACCAAAAATCCGCGCCCAGCATGAAGATCGTGTCCTTCTCCAAGTTGGGGCGGCGGTGCGCGAGGCGCTTGGCGTAAAAGTTCTCCAACGTCGCGGCCGCCAGGGCGAGGCCGCGCAGCAGGCCGGGCGGGACCGGGGGCAGTGTCGCGAAGGGCTTGCCCAGCAGCTCGGCCAGCATTCGGAAAAATTCCACGTTGCGGTAGGGCCGGTCGTCCGCGAGGTGATAGGCCTCGCCGGCGGCCTCGGCGCGCTCGGCGAGGAAGAGGGCGGCGCGGCAGACGTCCGCCGCGTGGACCAGCGGCATGCGGCCGAGGAAATTTTTGGGGATGCGGATCCTCTTCATCGCGGCCATCTGCGCCAGCATGCGTCCCATGCCGTAGACCGCGCGCGGCCCGTAGACGCCGGTGGGGCGCAGGCAGGTGTAGGGGATTTTTTTCTCTTCAAAGTAGCGTTGCGCCAGGAGCTCTTGCTCCCACTTCGATTGCAGGTAGGCGTTGGGCGGGCGCTTGGGGGAGTCTTCCCGCAGCGGGAGCTCGTCGGGCTTGGGGCGGCCGTAGATCCCGCCCGCGCCCCAAAGGATCAGCCGCTCGATGCCGCCCTTCGCGCTTAGGGTCTCCAGCAGGCCGCGCGTCGCCGCGACGTTGACGCGAAACAGGGCCTCGCGCGGGGCGCTGTAATCGAAGAGCCCGGCGATGTGAAAGACCCAATCGACATCTTCCAAAAGCGGTTTCCAGCTGTCGGCGGCGCATAAGTCGGCGCTCCGGTAGTCGGCGCCCAGTCGCCGCAGCAGGCCGGGGTAGCGCCCGGCCTTGGGCTCGTCTTCTCCGGAGGCGGGGATAATATCGGTCGCGCGCACCCGGTGCCCGGCGCGGACCAGGGTCTCGACCATGTAGGAGCCCATGAATCCGGCGGCGCCGGTGACGAGGCAGTGCCTCGGCCGTGGCGGGGGCGAGGGGGCGCTCATGGCCCCGGATTATGGGCGATCGATTTCGATGCGGATAGCCTTATTTTCCACCGGCCGCCGGCGATGGACCTCCAGGCCCCAGCGGTTGGTCCCGACCAGGACCGCCGCGAGGGTGGCGGAGCTCTCCTCCGGGCGATCGGCCTCGCGCCATAGGGCCCAGGGGAGGCTTTGGCGGTCGGAGAGGATGCGGCGCGCCAGACCGCGGGCCTGTTCCGGCGCCGGAGGCCCGGCGGCGAAGCGTGGAACGGCCTCCCGTAGCAATTGTCGCGCGCGGCGCAGGCGCGCGACGGAAGAGGGCAGACCCCGCGGCACGAAGCGCTGCAAGGTCGCGGCGAGGTAGTGGTTGCTGTGGCAGGCGGGCAGGCGAGGGCGGCGGAGGGCCGTATGCCTCGCGGTCAGCTCGATCCCGAGATAGCGGGAACCCTGCGCTAAATGGATCGCCTGGCCGAAGGCGCGCCGCGATCCGCTGAGGAAGCTCAGGCAATCCGGGATGTCGCGCGCCGTGACGAGATGTCGCGCTAGGAAGATCCGCGGCAGGCCGACGCGGAAGTCCTTGGGCCGCAGGTAGTTCACCGAGTGCGCCAGGCCGAAGGAATTCATCCCCGCCGAGAGCCCCGGCAGGTAGCCGTCGTAGGCCAGGACCGCGTACTCCACTTCGGGAAGCCGCGCCTTGAGGACGAAGCAGTCGTTGCGCCTCGGGTCCCAGTCTTCGTTGTGGGCGAGGAGGATGCGTTGTCCGCCCGGGACGCGCATCGGGAGGATCAGGTCGGTGCACTTTTCCGAGAAGACGCTTAGCTCGGTGAGGTTCAGGCGAAACAGGGCCGCGAAGCCGACCCCGGCGCCCTCGGCCATGGCGTGAATCTCCTCGAGGTAGCGCGGCGCCTGGCGGCGGGCCTCGCGGAGCAGCGCGCGTTCCAGGTCCTTCTGCAAGGCCCGGCGCCCTGCGAAGCGCTCGGCCAGATGCCGGTCCCAGTGCGCGATGCGGCCGGGCACGGCCCGGCGGCGCGCGCGGCCCAGGGCGAAGGCGACGTCGGACGCCGTGCCGGTCAGCTCGAGGACGGAAAGGGGCGGGCGGGGGAAGCTCATGGGGCGCTTGTCCGCCGCCATTAAATAGGATAGATTGCCCGATTTCAAGGATTCCCGGGTCTGCGGAGAGAGCGCCGGCCGGCTTTCCGCCGAGGGCGGGGGCGATTTTTCGAGGTGAGGTTCATATGGAGATGCTGGAGGCGCTGAAGGCGCTGCCGCTCTTTCCGCTGCCGCGTACGGTATTTTTTCCCAAAATGGTCCTGCCCCTGCACGTCTTCGAGCCGCGTTACCGGCAATTGGTGGAGGACTGCTTGCAAGGGCCCGGCCTGATCGGCATTCCCCTGCTCAAGCCCGGCTACGAGAAGGACTACGAAGGGCGGCCTGAGATATTCCCGGTCTTCGGCTTCGGCGCCATCACCCAGTCCGAGCGCTTGGACGACGGGCGCTTTCAGATCATGTTGCAGGGCTTGGGAAGGGTGCGCTTGCTGGAAGAGATCCCCGGCGACCGCCTCTACCGCCGGGCGGCCGTCGCGCTGTGGCCCGACGAGGACTGGCAGGCCAAGGAAAAGCTGGCCCCCGTCATGCAGCGACTGCGGGAGAATTTCCTCCCCCTGCTGCCCGTCTACCGCGACCTCCCCGAGGCCTACCACTCCGCGATCAATCGCCTGGAGGACCCCGAGATTTTCTGCCACCTCCTCGCCACCCACTTGGTGGAGGATCCGCTGGTCAGCCAGGAGATGCTCGAGCTTCCCTCCCTGGAGGCGCGGCTCAAGGCCGTCGAGGCCTGGATCGGCAAGGAGAGCCTGCTGAAATCCAAATCCCACGGCCCCGGGATGATCTGAGGAAAATTCAATAAGCTCGCAATTTTTAGGGCCCTTTTGCTGATAATATAGGTGGGTTGAGGGCCGAAAGGCGGATGGGGTTCTCCGATGCGGGGCTTCTGGGTAAAATCTCGATTAATATCAATAGCCTGTGCCTTGGTCGGCCTGGGGCTCGGCGCCTGCGGTTCGGGGTCGAAGAGCGCCCCGGAGGGCCGTAAGGCCTGGGCCTTCCTGAGCGCCCAATCCCGGCAGATTGCGACGCGAAGCGTTATTTCATCCGCGGCGCCTGCGGAGCGAAGTCGCGGGACGGCCCCTTCGGTCGCCGCGGCCCCCGAAAGGCCCTCGGCCCCCGCCACCCCAACCAAACCTCTCGATGCAAAAAAACCAGGATCGGACAGCCCGGTCGTCGGCGCCTCGCGCGAAGCGGCCTTCGAGACCACCTCGCCGAATTTTCCCCCGGCGCCGGTCGCTCCGCGTCGTCCGGAAAGGTCCCTACAAGATTTCAGCGGTCCGGTTGCGGCGCCCGCACTTCCCGCGCCGGCCTTCTCGGCGCCCGCCGCGCCGGTGCCCGCGCCGACGGCGGCCTTTCAAGGCTCCGGCGGCGGCGCGATCTCCCGCCCGACTTTCGGCGGCGGCTCCGGATCGTCGGCCTCAAGCGGATCGGGTTCCAGCTTCGGCGCCTCGACTCCTTCGGCGCCTTCCGCTCCAAGAGC
>SZOV01000019.1 GCA_030263375.1 Deltaproteobacteria bacterium PRO3 | reverse complement strand
TCTTAAGACCCAGGGGGACAGGCAGGTTGTCCTTTCTCTTTCTCACTCGGATTCCCTTGTTTGTGACTTAATTTAGGCTCTTTTCAAGATACAAGGGGAACAGGCCGTGTCCCGCTGGGACATATCGCCCCCGGCTAGGGGCGGACGTGGCAAAAGTACGGCGTAACGATCATCGCGTGGGCGCCTAAGCAACCGCCGAGGTTATTCGCCACTCTCGCGTCCCGACTCGTCGCCGGGTGGCGGCACCGTGGATTCCCCACTGCGCAGGCCCAGCCGGCCGCGGTGCTCCCAGACCCAGGAACCCCAGCGGATCAGGCCGCCGAGAATCGTGCGGGAATAAGGCTCGCCGTTGGCCTGCTGGAAACCCTCCTCCGCGATGCGGTAGCGCTCCCGCGCCCCGGCGTGCCCGCGCGCCGTGACCTCGCTTAAGCGGCGCAGGTGGCGCCGCCACTCCGGCCAGCGCTGTAAGATCGTGTCGATCGTCGCGGCATAGACCTCGAGGCTCCGCGGGATCTCGGCCCCTTTCGCCTTGAAGAAGGCCCCGACCATAATCCGCAGCGAAGGAACCTCCCCCGGCTCGCCCTCGGCGACCGCCGAACGCTCCTCGGCGCTGCGCTGAAACTGCTGCCGCAGGCCGGCCAGCCCCTCGAAAAACTCCTCCGGCACCGGCGCCTTCTCGCGCAGGGCCTCCCAGTGAGGCTCGAGGAAGGCCAAGAGCCGCGTGCGTCGCGAGGACGCCAGCGGCGGCACCTCCACGTGACCCGGCTCAGGCAATTGTAGGGCCTCGCGGTGGTTCCATAAAAATTCGCCCCAACGCACCAGGTTCCCCGCGTAGGAGTAGCTGTAGGGTTGCCCGTTCTCCTTCAAAAGAAAGCGCTGCGCGTATCGGGGGCGGGTCCATCCGGCGCGCGCTCCGCTCCCCTCGCCGTTCCTCGGGATCTCCGCGAGGTTGCGATAATGACCGCCCCACTCGGACCAGCGGTTGAAGGCGAAGTCGAGGACGTGGGCGTTGGTCAAGGCGCTGTCGTTGACCGTCCCACCTTTGATCTTAACCAGGCCTTCGCTGCGCAATCCGGAAAGGACGTAGCCGATCGTCACGGGGTCTCCCGATTCGCCGCGCAAGACGGGCTTGAGGTGCAGGAGCCTCAGGTAGATCTGCTCGATGTCGAGGCCGCGCAACTGCGCCGGAGCCAGGCGCAGGCGCTCCAGCGGCAGGGCCCGCACGAAATCGCTGGCCGCGGCGGCCATGGTGTAGGCCTGCAGCTGGGACCTGGGGAAATGCGGGTGCCAGCGCAGGGCGTCGACCAAGGTGGAGAGCTTGTAGCTGTGCTCCCGGCGCTCCTCAATGGCGGGCATCAGCTCGCGCAGGCGGCGGATCAGGCGATAGGGATCCGAAAAATGCTCCTTGCCGATCGAGCGCAGGCTGGGGGTTTGCAGGTAGAAATCCAAGGCGGAGGCGGCCGAGAGATATTGGCGCGTCTTCTCGAAGGGAATCCTCCCGCCGTAGGCGAGGGCTTGGACCAGGGTCCCGAGCGAGTAATTGTCCTGGCCCTGCTCGCGCGCCACCTCGGCGCGCAGGGCGTTGAGCCGGTAGGCGACCGTCTCGAAGTTGTCCGAGACCCCGCGGGCGAACTCGCGGCGCAGGATCGGGGAATTCTCGAAGAGGCTGTAGGCGAAGACGGCCCATTGCAGCTCCTCGGCGCGTTCGGCCGGGATGCTCCCCGCCTCGAGCTTGCGCCGCATCAGCTGCCAGAGACTGAGATCTTGGCCGCCGCGGCGCGAACGCTCGCGGCAACGCAGCAATTCCTGCACGATCTGGTAGGCGTTGCGCTCGCCCAACGGCACGGATCCTCGACGGCTTCCGTTGCCCCCCGCGGCAAGTCGTTCGCCGCGAGGTCTCCCGCCGCCGCCTTCCGGGCCCTGCATCATGAAGATATTCGGCAGCTCGCGGCCGCTTGGGCCGCCCGCCGGCGCCGCCATAGCGGCCTCGCCGAGCAGCCAGGTCGGGGCCCAGCCAGGACGCCGAGGCTCGCTCCCACTTCCTTCCGGTTCGCGCGCGAGCACGGCCCCGCGCAGCTCCAACTCGCGTTGCCAGGCCGCCAGCCGCGGCCCGCCCAGCTCGCCGGCCAGACGCCCGCCGACGTGGAATTGCAGCAAGGTCACCAGGGAATCCGCCCACAGGGTGTCACCGCTCAAGGCGGGGCGCAGGCCCGCGAGCTGCTCGAGGCGATGTCCGGCCACGATCCCAAAATAAGTGGAAATCTGCGGAATCAGAGTACGCGAAACCGGCCCCGCCCCCGCGTAGCGGACGGCCGCCGCGCCCAGGCCGCCGAAAAGCTTCAAGCCGCCGAGCGTGAGATAGGAACCGAGGATCTCATGGCCCAGCGGCGCCGCGGTCGCGGCTGGGTCTCCCAAGGCGAGGCGGGCCCCGCGGGCGGTCAGGGCGAAGGCCGGGGCCTCGAGGGCGAAGGCACCCAGGCCGGCGACAGCGCGGGCGCCGAAACCTCGCGAGAGGAGGCCCAGGCTGGGCGTCGCGGTGAGGCGGGCCAAGAAAGCGGCCCGCGAAAGCTGAAAGACGGTGGAGGCGACGCCCATCCCGGCCAGCATGGCGGGGCTCGAGGCCTCGCGGGCGAAGCGCCGGCCCAAAAATTCCAGTCGCGGCCCCAAGGCCCCCCGGCCCCGAATGGCATCCCATTCCTCTTGGGCCCGACGTGCCGCCGCGGGGGCCGAGTCCGCCGCCCGCCCGGCGATGAAGGCGTAGGCCGCCTGCGCGGCCTCCAGACGGTCCTCGGCGGCCAGACGGGTCGCCAGGGCGCCGAGGCCTTCGAAAACAAGCTGAGGATCGCTTTCCGCCTTCAAGGCCTCCAGCTCGGCGAGCGCTGCCCTGCCCCAAAGGACCTCGAGGCGGCGACCCTCCTCCGCTCCGCCGCGTAGGGAGTCGGCGCCCAGGCTGAAGGCCAAGAGGGCGTTGGTCTCCGACTCAGCCGCGATGGCGCCGGTCTCGGCCGCGCGGGGCGAGGCAAGGGCCCTTAGGGATGGAAATACAGGCGGGGACATGACCCGGAACTCCGAAATTCTTTTAAGACAAGGAAATCGGAGACTTATCGGCTTGGCTGCGACGAGGTTGCGCGTCCGCTTTCGTAAATAACCATAGTAATTTCATTAAGTTAGATCGGCAACTGAAAGGTGCCGATGCGGATGCTGGGTTTCCCCAACCTTCCAGTGATGTTGAGGGGATAGACGCCCTGGGGATTCTTCTGCTGCTCGATGATGAAGAGGAAGGGCAAGGCCTTGGCTAGGGCCTCGGCGATGGAAAAGCCGCCCTGGAGGGCGAGCCGGTAATCCCCGGCCTTGGCGCCCTGCAAGACCACGCGGCCGCTCAAGTCGAGATCGAGGTCCCCGCCCTGCAGCTTGATGGAGTTGAGCTCGAGGTTTTCTTTATTCACCTCGCCTCGGATCCCGGAGTCCTTGCCGCCGCTCAGCTTGATCTCGGGAATCTCCATCGAGGCCTCGGGCGAGCTGGGGTCGATCGAGACCCGCTTCGGTCCCATCGTCAGGTTGATCAGGGAGAGGTCTATCTTGCCGGAGTTTTTGGCCGCATCGGCGCGGTTCAACTGCAGGTCGATGTCGCCGTCCACGGTGCCGCTTAAGTCCAGCTTGGCCTTGGCGCCGATGACGCCCAAGTCCGAGATCGGAAACTGGTCGAAGCTAGCGGTCAGGCGCAGTTCGTCGCCGTCCTGTTGGAAATTGCCTTCCAGATCGCCCTTACTGCCCTTCAGGTAGAAGTCGAGGTTGGGACTCTTCGCCATGCTGGCCAAGGCGAAGGGCGAAAAACTCAGCTTGAGCTTGGGGGTCTTGAGCAGGACCTTCTCGCCCTCCCCCACGCCCTCGGAGACCTTCAGATTGTTAAAGGTGACGCTGCCGAAGATGCTGACGTCGAGCGAGCCGACGTCGAACTTGTAGCGGCCCTGCGTCTGGTTTTCGATCTCGGTGAGGATGCGGGACTTGAGTGCGTCGGTGGGGAAGACCCAGACCAGCCAGAACAGAAAGAAGAACAGGCCGGCCCCGACGTAGACGAGCATGCGAAACTTGGAGTTTTTCACGGCGCTCAACCTCCTCCGCCCGCGGGCGCCTCGCCGGCGGGCGCGGTGCTGACATAGGTGCTGATCTCGAAGTTGGCGTCGAACTGCTGGCGGTTGTCGTAGCGTGGCTTGAGCTGGAGTCGTTTGACCTGCAGACTCATGTCGCTTTGGCTTTCGATGCCGTAGAGGAATTCGATCAGCTGGCTCAGGCTGAGCCGGGACAAGCGGACCGCGACGACCATCTCTTCGAAGTCCTCGCCCGGCGTGCCCGGCATTTCCTTGAGCGAATCGATGTTCTGACCGATCCCGCTCTGGGTGGCGAGGGCTTCGAGCTTGGTGGTCAGCTGCACCTGCGACTTGGGCCGGATGCGGGATTCGACGGCCTTCATCTTGGCCTGGGCCTGCTGCAACTCGGTGATCTTGTCGACGACCTTGCTGACGTTCTTCTCGTGGCTTTGGATCTGGCTCTCGAGCTTGCTTAATCGCGAGGATCCGCAGGCGAAGGGAATGAGGATCAATAGCAGCAGGCCCACGCCGACGCCGACGCCCACCAGGATCTGCTCGCGCGGGGCGAAGCCGATGAAGGTGTTGTAGAGCTCTTCGAGGTTGAGCCGCTCTTTCCAGGAGTATTTTCCCGATTTCGCCATCCGTTGCGCCCTTACCCGCCGGTGACCACGTCGAAGGAGAGGCTGAACTTGATCTCGTCCCGCACTCCCTTGCGCACGTTGCCCGTCTGCACGTTTTTGAAGATCTTCACCTTCTCCATGGAAGCCTTGACCTTGTCGACGCCCTCGTAGGAGACCGTGCGCCCCTCGAGCCGCACCCGCTCGGGCGCGATGTTGAGGTCGTCGATGTCGACGATCAGCTCGTCGCGCGGCGGCATCGCCCCCGAGATCATCTTTAGCAATTCGAGGGCGCTGACCGAGCCGCCGCCCTCCACCCGCTTGAGCTTCTCGGAGATCGCCGAGATGCGGCCGTCGAGCACGGTGACGGCCTGCTTGGCCGACTGGGCGCCGCCCTTGGGCAGGTCGGGGACCGAGGCCTTGACCATCTTGGCGACGTTTTTATTCATCTTGTCGACCTGCGAGGAGAGCGTCATGTAGGCCATGATGAAATAAGCCAGGGCCAGGACCGCCACCGAGGCGGCGACCAGGCCGATGCGCTTGAGCGAGCCGCCGATCTGCTCGATGTCTTTCTTGTAGGCGTAGTCGCCGCGGCGGAAATTGATCTTGGCGCCCTTGTTCGGGTAGACCGCGCGCAGCGCCTCGGCGAAGGCGGTCGGGATCACGTGCCGCGCGCCCTCGCGGTCGTGCAGCTCGGTGAAGCTGTCGTCGAGCACGTCGAGCTGGCTGACGTTGATGTTGAGGCGGCTGGAGAAGAAAGAGTCGATGCCGAGCAGCCGCGAGCTGCCCCCGGAGAGGTAGAGGGCCTCGATGGGGCGCTCGCCGGACTCGTAGAAGGCGAACAAGGTCTGCTTCAGTTGCTGCTGGAGGTCTTCGACGCTGGCGTAGATCGCCTTGAGGCCGGGGTCTTCGGCGCCCGCCAGGACCTGGCCTTTGGCGTGCTTCCAGGCCTCGGCCTTGTCGTAGGGAATCTCGAGGGCCTTGGCCACCGCCTGGGTGAGGTGATGGCCGCCCCAGCTCAGGCAACGCAGTCCCTTGATCTTGTTCCCCTCGAGGATCATCAGGTTGGCCTTGCTGTGGCCCAGGTCCAAAAGGGCGTACTGGCCCTCGGGCGGCAGAAATCCCGGGAAGCTCAGGTAGGAGAGGTCGACCGTGTCGATCCCCATGTAGCGGGGGTCGATCCCGCTGGTCTGGATCTGGGTCAGGAAGCGCTTGAAATCGGCGTCCTTGAGATAGGCCACCAGGACTTTGGACTCCTGCGGCGTGCTCGAGAGGATCGTGTAGTCGAACAGCACCTCCTCGATGTCGAAGGGGATCAGGGTCTCGAGCTCGAACTCGAGGGTCTGGTCGATCTTCTTGACGTTGCCGAAGGGCATGCTCAGCGTGCGGAAGGAGGCCAGGCTTCCGGGGAGGGAGACGACGCAGGTGTCGTAGTTGATCGCGTTTTCTTGGACGAACTTAGTCAGGGCCGCCGACGCGGATTGCTCGTAGCTGAGCACTTCCTCGGCGACCAGGGGCACCTCGAAGAAGTTGACGAGCTTGAACTCGCCGAAGCCGCGTTCGACTTGGGCGATCTTCACCGAATAGCTGCCGAGGTCGATGCCGAGGACGGTTTGGGCCACTATTCGACCCTCCAATACAGCATCGTCCAGCGGTTGGGGTTGGGATTGCTGGTGTCGAGGACGGTCTTCAATTTGACCTCGGTCTCGCCGACGGTGCCGATGCCGATGACGGAGAAGATTTTGTTTTCGTTTTTGACCATGTCCGTAAATTTATCGCTCTGCCCCAGCCCGGCGCCGCCGCCCGAGGTGGCCCCGGTCAGCGTCGAAGTCGGACCTCCCGCCCGCGCCGCGCTGGAAGGACTTGGGGTATTTTCGGGCTGTACCACCCCCAAGGCCTGGTCCAGGCTGTTTGCCATAGCCTGGGTGTCCGGGCAACTATTTAGCACGGCGTCGAAGGCCTTGGTCAACAACTCGATGTTGTCGTCCCGGACCGGCTCCATCCGGGGGTTGTTCTCGGTGTAGGCCAGGATCAGGGACTTCACCAAGGGGTCCTTGGCCCGGCACACGAAGATCTTCTCGTCGCCCCCGTAGACGGTGACGTAAGGCTTCAGCTTCTGGAAGATATCCTCGGTCATCCCCGGCACCGTCATGAGCTCTTCCACGGAGAGCAGCTTGGCGTTTTTCATCGTGACCTGGAGACCGCCGCCCACGCCTTCCCGGCCGCGCTCCTGGCCGCCCGGCTCGTTTTGGGCGTCGTCCTTGTCGATGTAGTCGGCGATGTTCTGCGCCAGGTCCTTGGCCCCGCGGAACTTGTCCTCGAAGAGCCCCTTGAACTCGTCGGTCAGGAGGAGATGATACAGCGTGCTCTTGAGCCGCTCATAGCTTTTTTGCGTGGGCTGAAGGTTGAAAAAGGCGTTGACATTGAGCTTGGCGTCTTCTTCGCCGATCTCGGAGGCGAAGTTCCCCTCGAAGGCCAGGAAGGACTCCGCCCCCTTGAGGTTGAAGCCGCCCAAGGCCTCGCCGCCCCCCGCCGCGGGGCTACCCTCCGGGGCGGCCTCGCCCCCCTCCTCGCCCTCGCCCCCTTCCGGGGCCGCCCCCCCTTCCATCTGGGCGACGCCGCGCAGGATCTCGGAATTCAGCGGGATCATCTCGTAGAGGGGCTGGATCTGGATGGTACGTCCCAGCTTGTTGCTGGCCTCGCCGGCGAGTTTGCGGGCCTCCTTGTCGAATTTCAGGATCAGCTTGCTGAAATTGAGCGCCGACTCGGCCAGGTAGTAGGCCTGAACCCGGTCCTTCTGGTTGAGGGCCAAGTTGTAGGTCACGTTGCTGTTGTAGGCGAACTCGACGACCAGGCTGCTCAGGATGGCGAGCGAGGCGAGCACCATCAGCAGGGCGATGCCCCGGGCGGAACGGCGATTCGGTTTTGGAGCCGTGGTGCGCATCTTAGAAAGAAATCGGCTTCGTCATCCGGATCGGGGCGATCGTCGCGAAGACGGTCTTTTGCTCTTCCTCCGGGAGGAAGGCCTCGATGGTGATCTTGACGGCCTGCGGCAGCTGGTTGTTGAAATCGATGGACTTCGAGTCCCAGGTCTTCTTGAACTCGCCCGACTTGGGATCGAGATACTCGAAACTCAGGCTCTCGACGTTCTCCAGCAGGGGAAAGGCGGTGCCGCCCTCCTGGAGATTTTTGTCGATCTTGGTCGCCTCGCGCCGCATCAGCATGTTCCGCCCCGCCTCGTCGGGCATGGGCACGAGGTAGTAGCTCACCTCGGCCAGATCGCTCTCCTTGGCATCGGCGATGAAGCGCTGGTGCGAGAAGCTGACGAAATCCAGGCGCGACTCCCCGCCCTCGAAGGCGTATTCCCCGTCGAAGGTGAGCCCCAGCAGGTCCTTGCTCTTCACCATGATCGCCATGTCGAGGTCCTCGGAAATGCGGTTGAGGGCCTGCACCACCGAGTGGTTGGCGTCGTCGCGGTCCTCGGTGCTGGCCTTGCTGTTGAGGGTCTGCTGGGCGGCCACGAACATGCCCAGGGCCATCGCCGCCAGGATGGACATGGCGATCATGACTTCGAGGAGTGTGAACCCTTTTTGTCCCAATTGCGACTTCATTGCAGTTTTGCGATGTGCGTCGTCACCACCAGGGTTTGGTCCTCCTCCAGCTCCTGCCAGATGACCTTGGTGGTGATCTCGCGCACCGATTCGCTGATTTTTTTAGTGACCATCTTGGCCAAATTTTCCGTCGCCGCCTGCGGAGCCTGGTTGGCGGCGCCGGGCTCTTTCCCATCGCTGGTGGCGGGCCCGCCGCCGGAGGCATCCCCTCCTTCCTGGCCGGGGGCCTGCACCACCGGAATCTCGACCTTGCGCACGGCGAATTCCCAGCGGAAGCGCTCGAAAGGCGGTTCGAATTCGCCCTGGTCGTTGATCTGCTCGTCGGGAAACTTGCCCTTATCGAGGTCCTTCTGCAGTTCGATCATCTTTTCGGTCATCTTCTGCCGCGCCAGCATCGAGGCGGTTTGGATGTTCTCGGCGCGACCGCTGGCGCGCAGCGAGTTGCCCTGGGCAGCGTAGATGCTGAGCAGCGAAATGGAGAGGATGGAGAGCGAGATCATGATCTCGATCAGCGTGAAGCCCGCGGAGCCGGCGGTCCTGCGCCTCATGACGAGCCCTCCTGCGGCTGCGGAACGAGCTCTTCCGGTTTGGCCTCGTAGTACTCGCTGCGGATCTTGGACCGACCGGTCAGGGGATTCACCTGCAGGGAATAAAAGCTCTGCTCGTCTTCGTCGGTCAAGTTGACGACCAGGGGCTCGACGAAGCCGTTGGGGAAGAAATAGGCCTCGACTTTGCCCCTCTCCTGCCGCTCTTTGTGGTGCATGACGAAGACGTCCTTGAACTTGATCCCCGCCGGCAGCTTGGTCGTCTGGACCAGCATGCCCTCCTCGCCGGTGAAACCCGCGGCGGGCGTGGCGCCCGGTTCGCCCTCGGCGGGGGCCTCGTCCTTGGCGGCGTTCTTTTTGGGATCTTCCTCGATCATGCGGACCAGGAAGGGCTCGGTGCTGGATTCGACGGCGTAGCTCTGCTGGTCGAGGTCAAAGACCAGGCGGTAGTATTTATTTTTGACGGCGGCCTCGTTGTAGAGGAATTTGATCGTGCCTGCCAGCTTGGCGGATTGCTCTCGGAGCTTGGCCTCGTTGCCGGGAAAGAGGATGGCCACGCCCATGCCCATCATCAAGGCGATGATGAGCACGACGATCATGATCTCGATCAGGGTGAAACCCCGGGCGTCGGACCTTTGAAGACGCATTCCCCAGCCCCTCAAAAAAAAGGCCTTGCCGCGGGGGCTCATAAGAAGCCCCGGCGCCAGGCCCAAGAAAATTTCAAATCCACGCAGGCTCGGATCGACGGCCCGGCCCGCCCCTACTCCGTCTTTGCCTCTTCCTTGACCTCGTAATTGGTGATGTCGGCGTCGAAGCCTTCGCCGCCCTCCTGCCCGTCGCCGCCGTAGGAGATGATCTCGATCTTGTGCCCGGCCGTCCCCGGCGAGGCGTAGATGAAATCGTTGCCCCAGCCGTCCTTGGGCACGGCCTTCAGGTAGCCGTCGGGGGGATAGTTGTCGGGAACCTTGCCTACCGTGGGCTTCTCGACCAGGGCGGAGAGGCCCTGCTCGGTGGTGGGGTAGGAGCCGTGGCGGCGCTTGTATTGGTCGAGGGCGCCCTCGACGTTCTTCATTTGGATCTTGGTGGTCTCGACCTTGGACTCGTCCAGATAATTCAAGACGTTCACCGTGACCAGGGCCGCGATCGAACCGATGATGGCGACGACGACCATGATTTCGATGAGGGTCATACCGGCCTGGCTGCGAAGGACTTTGGCGACACCCCTGAAAGACATATTTCCCCTCCTGTCCATAACGGGACGATAATGGCTTAACGTAACAGATCTGGGTTCCGTTTTAAAATATTCAATATTTTTAGCAAGTTATTTCAATCAGTTCCGCTACCCACCCCGTGGGACCGGCTAGCGGACCATCTGGTTCATCTTCAAAATCGGCAATAAAATCGAGAGGACGATGGCCGCGACGACGCCGCCCATCACCACGATCATCAGGGGCTCGAGCAGGGTCGTCAAGGTGGAGACCTTGGTCTCGACCTGGTCGTCGTAGGTGTCGGCCACCTTCTCGAGCATGGTCTCGAGCTCGCCGGTCTTCTCGCCAATGCCGATCATGTGGGTCACCAGGGGCGGAAACTGGCCGCTGCGTTTGAGCGGCTCGGCGATGGATTCGCCCTCCTTGACCGAGTTGCGGGTCTCCTCGATGACCTCCGTCAGGACCACGTTGTCGACGATGCCCTTGACGATGTCGAGGGAGGGCATCAGCTGGACGCCCGCGCCCAGGAGGGTCGAGAGGGTCCGGCAGAAGCGGCTGACGGCGATCATCCGGAACATGTCCCCGAAGATCGGCATCCTCAGGCTCATCTTGTCGAAGAACTTCCGGCCGTTGGGCTTGACCTTGTACTTCTTGACCGCGTAGAAAATGATCGCGACCACGATGATCGCGATATACCAATAATTTTGCAAAAAGCCGCTGATCCCCAGCATGACGCGGGTCGGGAGCGGCAAGGTCGCTTTCGCGTCCTCGAAGATCTTGGCAATCTTCGGGACGACGAAAACCAGGAGGAAGCTCATCAGGACGATGCCGACCACGCCCATGACGACCGGGTAGGTCAGGGCGCCTTTTACCTTGCTGTTCAGGCGGGCCTGGCCCTCAGTGAAGTCCGCAAGCCGGACCAGGACGGTGTCGAGGGCGCCCGAGACCTCGCCGGCGTGGACCATGTTGATGTAGAGATCGCCGAAGATGTGCGGGTAGGCGCGCATGGCGTCGGCCAGCCGGATACCCTCGCGGACCTTCTCGCGGATCTCGGAGAGGGCCGATTTGAGGGTGGGCTGCTCGATCTGCTCGACCAGGGCGGAAAGGGCGTCGACTAAGGGGATGTTGGCGTTGATCAGGGTCGAGAGCTGCCGCGTCATATTGGCGACGTCGTTGACCTTGGGCTTGTTGAAAAATTTCTTCAGGTCGAAGCCGCCCGCCGACCCGATCGCGCCGCTCCCACTTTTGCCGCCCTCGACCACTTCGGTGGGAAAGACGTTGATCTTGCGCAGCTTGGCCCGCGCCGCCTTGAGGTTTTCGGCGTCGATGATGCCGGCGGTCTTCTTGCCGGCGGCGTCCATTCCTTTGTATGAAAATACGGGCATCGGAATATTGAGTCGATATCAGGGCTTGAAGCGGTTCGGAAGCCTCGTCGGTTTTTAACGCGCCAACCGGCGGGAAGGTTTGGGGACAATCCCCTCCTCCAGGGATCAGCCGCGGACGACGTCCTCCTGCGTGACGCGGAGGATCTCCTCGATCGTCGTCTCCCCCTGCAGGACCTTGTCGGCGGCGACCTCGCGGAGGGTCTTCATGCCCTTCTCCATCGCCTTCTTCTTGATGCTAGGGGCGTCGGCGTTCTTCATGACCATCGCGCGCACCTCATCGTCCATCATCATGATCTCGTGGACGCCCAAACGGCCGGAATAGCCGGTGTCCAGGCAGGCGGAGCAGCCCTTGGCCTTGTAGACGAACTTGTCCGCAACGTCTTCGCGCTTCAGCCCCAGCTGCATCAGCTCGAAGTCGCTGGGCATGTAGCGCTCGCGGCACTCCTTGCAGATGGTGCGGACCAGGCGCTGGGCGATGATGCCGATCACCGAGGAGGCGACCAGGAAGGGCTCGACGCCCATGTCGATCAGACGCGTGGCCGAGGAGGCCGAGTCGTTCGTATGCAAAGTCGAGATGACCAAGTGGCCGGTCAGCGAGGCCTGAATGGCGATCTCGGCGGTCTCTTTATCGCGGATTTCGCCGATCATCACGACGTCGGGGTCCTGGCGCAGGATGGACCGCAGCGCGCTGGCGAAGGTGAGATCGATCTTGGGGTTGACCTGGATCTGGTTGATGCCCGGCAGCTGATACTCGACGGGATCCTCGACCGTGATGATCTTGAGGTCGGTGGTGTTGATCTGCGAGAGCATCGCGTAAAGCGTCGTCGTTTTACCGGAACCGGTGGGCCCCGTGACCAAGATGATGCCGTGGCTGCGGTTGATCAGGTCGAGCATCATATCGAGGGCCTGGCCCTGGACGCCGATCGCACCCAGGTCGAGCAGGACCTTGCTCTTGTCGAGCAGACGCATGACGACCGACTCGCCGAAGCTGGTGGGCAGGGTCGAGACGCGGATATCGATGTCTTTTCCGGCGATCTTGATGCGGATGCGGCCGTCCTGCGGGAGGCGCTTCTCGGCGATGTTGAGATTCGCCATGATCTTGATGCGCGAGATGATCGAGTTTTGCACCTTCTTGGGCGGGTGCATGATGTCGTAGAGGACGCCGTCGATGCGGAAACGGACGACCAAGTCCTTCTCGAAGGGCTCGATGTGGATGTCGCTGGCCTTCTGCTTGACCGAGCGGAACAAGAGCGAGTTGACCAATCGGATGATCGGCGCCTCGTCATCGGCCTCGAGCAGATCGACCGGCTCTTCCAGCTCTTGGGTGATGTTGTCGAGGTTTTCCTCCTGCAGGTCGCTCATCACCGTGCGGTCGGCGCCCGTGCTGCGGTTGTAGACGGTGTTGATCGCGTCGGTGATCTGGGCGCTGGTCGCGATCATGGGCCGGATATTGGTGTTGTAGATCATCCGCAGGTCGTCGAGGGCCGGGATGTTGCAGGGGTCGGAGATCGCAACCTCGACCCGGTCGGCGTACTTGGCGAGCGGGATCAACTCGTTTTTCTTGGCGAAATTGATCGGAACCGGATGGGCCGCCTCGCTGGAGATGTTCTCGGGGTCGATGCTGCTGAGATAGGGGATGCCCAATTGGATGCTGACGGCCTTGAGGATGTCTTCGGACTTGAGAAAACGCAGCTGGATCAAGGCCTCGCCCAGGCGTATGCCCTTTTCCCGCTGGACCAAAAGCCCCTCTTCGAGCTGGGCCTCGGTTAAGGCGGTGTTTTCGAGAAGGATGTTTCCCAAGCTTTTATCGAGCATACCCGTTACCCCGTTCGTTTTGGTGGGGATATCTTAGCACGACGCGCGGCCGCCAAAGCAAGGCCTATAGCCGTACCAACGCCCTAACGCGCGTCGTCGGTCTGCGCCGCTTGGAGCAGCTGTTGGTCGTGGTCGGTCAGACGCGAGGAGTCGCTGGAACCTCGCGAACCGGACGAGGAGCCGGAGGAATCCGGATTCGTATCGATCGGGACCACTCGGGTGCCGGTGTCGTTTTGGAACTCCCAATCCACCCGCTGGATATCCCTGCGGAATTCCAGCAAGTCGGCGGCGTGGTTGCGGATCGACTGACGGATGACCTTCTGCTGGCCCTTGCCGTAGTTCTGGGAAACGAACATGTTCCGCTCTTCGACCTTCTTTTGCAGGATTTTCAAGAAGTCCTTGGAATCTCGGATGATGAAGGGCCGCAGGAAGACCAGGATATTGGTCTTGGCCTTGGTGGTCTTCTTGTTCTTGAAGAGGTTGCCGAAGATCGGGATGTCGCCCAAGAAGGGGACCTTGGCCGTGGTGATGGTCACCTTGTCGTCGATCAGGCCGCCGATGACGATGGTCTGCTGATCCTTGGCCGCGACCACGGTCTCGACGGAGCGCTTCGTCGTCGTAGGACCGAGGGAAGTCAGGACGGTCTCGGAGGCGCCGGGGACGACCGAGCTGATCTCCTGCTTGAGCTTGATCTTGACGACGTCGCCCTCGTTGATCTGCAGGGTCATCTTGCGCTTGATACCGACGTCCTCGCGGGTGACGTTGAAGGTCGTGTTGCCGCCCGGGGTCAGGGTGGTGCCCGAGGGGAAGGGCTGGGTGGCGCCGACGACGATCTCGGCCTCTTCGTTGTCGAGAGTCAGCAAGTTGGGCGTCGAGAGCACGTTGACGTCGGTGTCGGTCTGCAGGGCGTTGAGGATGACGCCGAAGGTCGGGATCTCGAGGTTGGTGACCGTGCCGTCGGCGTTGGTCACCGGAATGGTCTGGGTCGTCTGGCTGACGACGCCGGCCGCGAGGCCGCTTAGGGCCGCGGCCGAAAGACCCGCCGCCGTGCCGCCCAAGGAGGATCCGAAGCCCAGGGTCGGGTTGCCACCCAGGTTGAACTGGCCGCCGCCCTGGCCGCTGACGCCCAGGGTGCGGTTTTTGTCGATGGTCAATTCCATGATGACGACTTCGACGTAGACCTGCTTGCGCGGGATGTCGAGCTTGTCGATGACCTCTTTGGCCAGCGTATTGTAGTCCTTGGCGGTGGCGGTGATGATCAAGGCGTTGGTGTTTTCGTCGGGGGCAATCTTGACGCCGCCCTCGAACTCGGCGGTGACCTCGGTGGCGGCCGCCTGACGGCCCGGCGTGGCGCCTCCCGGCGGCGTGCCGGCGGCGGTCTGGCGGCTGGCGGTGACCGAGCTGGCGGTCAGGGTGCTCAGCACCTGGGCAAGGTCTTTGGCGTTGGCGTGCTTGAGGTAGTGGACGTGGATCTTGCCCTCGGTGCCGGCCTCGAGCTTGCGGTCGAGCCGGGCGACCAGTTCGCGGACCTTGGTCAGGGCGCGTTTGCTGGCCAGGACGATGACGGAATTGGTCCGGTCGTCGGGGATGATCTTGGAGATGTAGGGGGTCTCTTCCAGCTCGGGACCCCGCGCGGCCGGCCGGCGGGCGGCGGCCGTGGTGGCGGCGCCCTTGCCCTTCAGGTCGTCGGCGTAGAGCTCGTTGATCTTATTGGCGACGTCCTTGGCGCCGGCGAAGCGCAACGGAATAATGTCGATGGTCTCCGAGGGCCCTTCTTGATCGAGCTCCCTCATGATCTTGAGCAGCCGGTCGATGTTGCTGCCGGTGTCGGTGACGATCAGGGTGTTGGTGGCCGGATAGGCGAAGAGATTGCCTTCTTTGGAGACCAGGGTCTTGACGGCGTTGGACATCTCGAGGGCCGAGATGTTCCTCATTTGAATGAGCCGGGTGATGAAGGCGTCGGTCACCGGGCTGTCGTCTTTGTAGATGGGCAGCGGATTTTGCAGGGCCTCTTTCATCGGGATGACCTTGACCAAGTCGCCGGGGGCGTTGACGACGGTGAAGCCCAGGACCTCGAGGGCCGAAAGGAAGGCCTGGTAGGCCTCCTCGATGGTCATCTTCTTTTCGGAGATGATCGTGACCTTGCCGCGGACGCTTTGGTCGACGAGAAAATTTTTGCCCGTGACCTTGGCGATCTGCTTGATGATCTCGCGGACGTCGGTATCGACGGCGTTGAGATAGAGGCCCTCGTCGGCGCCGGGGCCGGGCGTCGCCCCGGGGGCGGCCGCCCGCGTCTCGGCGGTCGGCTTGACGGGAACGGCCTTGGGGACGTTCAACTCTTCGTAGCTGGAACCGGGCTGCGGCGGCGGAGGGACTTGGCCGGAAACCGTGGCGGCCGTCACCGTAAGGCAACCCATAAGTAGAATTTGAGCTAGTCGGGATTGAGATCGCATCGCGTCCGTTCTCCTTAGATTGCAGGCCCGGTTTTTTGAGCCGATGAAAAACTTGATCGAATGAAAGTGGCTGGAAATAGGCCCAGGGTCTGGGGCTTAAGTAGCAAATGAAGGGGTAATATAAAAGGAAAAAATGATTCTCTTAGCTGGGTTATGGGAGGATCGCCAAAATAATGGCGCTCACTGGATGTCGTATTCGAGGGTGGTCTTCTTGCCGTCCCGGACCAGGTCGATGGAGATGCGGTTGGAGTCCT
Source organism: Deltaproteobacteria bacterium PRO3 (assembly GCA_030263375.1). Classification (NCBI taxonomy): domain Bacteria; class Deltaproteobacteria; species Deltaproteobacteria bacterium PRO3. The sequence goes on along the minus strand of SZOV01000019.1, from coordinate 23,897 downwards.
TCAACTGCCCGAAGATCTCCATCCCCCGCTTCAGGTCCATCTCCTGGCCGTTGATGCGCTCGAGGACGTCGTTGCGCTTGAGGCCCAGCTTAGCAAAAATCGAGCCGCCTTTGATGCTGAGCAGCTTGAGGCCGGCGGATTTTCCCCCTTGAAACTGGGGGACGGCCCTAATCTGGGTGAAGAGCTGGTCCAAATTGGCCAGGGCGGCCTCCAGCTCGCCGCGATCGACGACGAACTTGCCCTGCTCCAACTGCTGGACCCCTTCCCCGCTGGGCGGAGTGCCCCCCGCGGCGGGCTTGTCCAGGGCGGAGACCGGCTTGGTCGTGGTCAGCCCGGAGCCGAACTTCTCGATCTCGGCGTACTCGAGCCGCGGGCCGTTGATGAACTCGATGCGGTCCGGGAGAATCTTGGTGATCTTGACCCCGGGCGCGAACTGCTTCTCGTCCTCGACGGTGTAGGTGTCGGTAGCCGCGCCCTGTCCGCCCTGGATGGTCGCGGTGGAGCGCTTGTCGGTCCCGGCGCCGACGGAGAAGGTGCTGATCAGCTTGATGTTGAGGGAGGTCTTGGTCGCGGGGGCGTTGAGGTCCAGCTCGGTCGGCGTCGGGGTAGCGGCGGAAACCTCGGGGGCCAGCTCCCGCGAGTCGAAAATATTGCGATCGAGGACCACCTTGTAATCCTCGAAACCGGCGCGCGGCTTGAGGGGGGCCGAGGCGACGTTGACGCGGGAGACCTCGAGGTTCTTCTCGATGCGCAGCTTGGAGGCGATCAAGGTGGAGGCCATCTTGGCCAGGAAGAAGGTCCCCACGAAGATGAGAAACAGGTAGACGACCCAAAGGTACTTTTTAAAGAGAAGTCCCACGATTATCTCTGCCTTAGCGACGCACGGAAGCCTGAAAGGGTTGTACATTCCATCGGGGCGACGGCTCCCTTCCGCCGACTTCCAAGCCGCAGGAGCCTAACCTATCGTAATCCTTGGTAGATGACGGAATAGCGCCTTCGATATTTACACAAAATTCTACAACGGGCCTAGGAAATAATCGCGGCTCGAAGCGCCCTCAGCCCACCGAGGCGGAATTCCAGCTCTCCTCCCGCTCGGCCTGGGCCGCGCCCTTGCCATGGTAGCTCTGCAGGCTTTGGACGTTGAAGCCGCGCTTGGTGATCGATTCGATCCCGCTCACCGCCGCATTGGCCGCCGCCGTCGTGGTGAAATACGGGATGCTGTACTCGAGAGCGGTGCGCCGGATGGAATAACTATCCTGGGCGGAGTTTTTCCCCAAGGGGGTATTGATCACGAGGGCCACCTCCCCCGCCTTCAGCCGGTCGACGACGTGGGGCGAGCCTTCGCCCACCTTGTTGATGGCCTCGCAGGGAACGCCGTTTTCCAGGAGGTAGCGCTGGGTGCCTCGGGTGGCCAGGAGGCTGAAACCCAAGTCGCGGAGCTTGCGCGCCGCCGGCAGGATGAAGGGCTTGTCGTGGTCGTTGACGCTGACGAAGGCCCGGCCGCGCAGCGGCAGCAGCGTGCCCGCGGCGATCTCGGCCTTGGCGAAGGCCGCGCCGAACTCGCGGTCGATGCCCATGACCTCGCCGGTGGACTTCATCTCGGGCCCGAGCAGGGTATCGACGCCCGGGAACTTGGCGAAGGGCAGCACGGCCTCCTTCACCGAGAGGTAGCTCGGCACCACCTGCTTGGTGAAGCCCTGCTTCTTGAGGCTGATCCCCGCCATCGCCTTGGCGGCGATCTTGGCCAGGGGGTGGCCGATTGCCTTGCTGACGAAGGGCGCGGTGCGACTGGCGCGCGGATTGACCTCAAGGACGTAGACCGTCCTCCCCTGGATGGCGAACTGAACGTTCATCAGACCGACCACCTTGAGGGCGCGTGCCATCAGGATGGTCTGGCGCTGAATCTCCTCGGCGAGCTCGCGGTCGATGGAGTGCGGCGGCAGGCAGCAGGCGCTGTCGCCCGAGTGCACGCCGGCCTCCTCGATGTGCTCCATGACGCCGCCGATCACGACGTCCTTGCCGTCGCTGAGGCAGTCGACGTCGATCTCGATGGCGTCCTCCAAGAACTTGTCGATCAGGATGGGGTGCTCGGAAGAGGCCTTCACCGCCTCCTTCATATAGCGGGACAACGACTTGTCGTCGTAGACGATCTCCATCGCGCGCCCGCCCAGGACGTAGGAAGGCCGCACCACGACGGGATAGGCGATGCGCTTGGCGACCTTGAGGGCCTCGGCCAAGGAGCGGGCGGTGCCGTTGGGCGGCTGCTTGAGCTTGAGCTTCTTGAGCAGGGCCTGGAAGCGCTTGCGGTCCTCAGCGATGTCGATGCTGTCGACGGAGGTGCCCAGGATGCGGAACTTCGCGTTGTGGATGGCGTGGGCCAGCTTCAGCGGCGTCTGGCCGCCGTATTGGACGATGACGCCCCAGGGCTTCTCCCGCTCGAGGATGTTGAGCACGTCCTCCTCGGTCAGGGGCTCGAAATAGAGCCGATCCGAGGTGTCGTAGTCGGTCGAGACGGTCTCGGGGTTGCAGTTGACCATGATGGTCTCGAAACCCGCCTCGCGCAACGCCAGCGAGGCGTGGACACAGCAGTAGTCGAACTCGATGCCCTGCCCGATGCGGTTGGGACCGCCGCCTAAAATGACGATCTTTTTCTTGTTGGTGACGCGGGCCTCGTCTTCCTGCTCGTAGGCCGAATAAAGGTAGGGCGTATGGGCCTCGAACTCGGCGGCGCAGGTGTCGACCCGCTTGTAGACCGGGTTGAGCTTGTGCTTCTTACGCAGGGCCCGGACCTGCTGCGGCTTCTTGCCGAGCAGCTCGCCCAGACGTCGGTCGCTGAAGCCCATCTGCTTGGCCTCGCGCAAGAGGGGCGCGAAGGCCTTCGTCGCGGCCTTCTTGGCGTTCTTTTTAATCACGCCCTCGGCCTCGACGATGTCGCGGATCTGGGCCAGGAACCAGGGGTCGATGGCGCTCAGCTTGTAGATTTCCTCGTCGCTGAAGCCCAGGCGCATCGCGTCGGCCACGAACCAAAGCCGCTCGGCATTGGGCACCTTGAGCTTCTGGGCCACCAGGGCCTTCGTCGCCGCGTCGGCCTTCGGCTTGACCTTGGGCTCGAAGCCGGCGCTGCCGATCTCGAGGGAGCGCAGGGCCTTCTGCAGGCTCTCTTTGAAGGTGCGGCCGATGGCCATGACCTCGCCCACCGACTTCATCTGGGTGGTCAACGTCGCGTCGGCGGTGGGAAATTTCTCGAAGGTGAAGCGCGGGATCTTGGTGACGACATAGTCGATGGTCGGCTCGAAGGCCGCCGGGGTGTAGCGGGTGATGTCGTTTAAGATCTCGTCCAGGGTATAGCCCACCGCCAGCTTGGTGGCGATCTTGGCGATGGGAAAGCCGGTCGCCTTGCTGGCCAGGGCGCTGGAGCGGGAGACGCGGGGATTCATCTCGATGGCGGTGAAGCGTCCCGTCTTGGGGTTGACCGCGAATTGGATGTTGGAGCCGCCCGTGTCGACGCCGATGGTGCGGATGATCTTGAGCGAGGCGTCGCGGAGCTGTTGGTATTCCTTGTCGGTCAGCGTCTGCGCGGGGGCGACGGTGATGCTGTCGCCGGTGTGGACGCCCATCGGGTCGAGGTTTTCGATCGAGCAGATGATGACGACGTTGTCCTTCGTGTCGCGCATCACCTCGAGCTCGAATTCCTTCCAGCCGAGCAGCGATTCTTCGATGAGCAGCTGCCGCACGGGCGAGGCGTCGAGGCCGATGCGGACGTATTCGCGGTATTGCTCCATGTTGTAGGCGATGTTGCCGCCGGTGCCGCCCAGGGTGAAGGCGGGGCGGATGATCGCTGGGAAGCCGGTCTCCTGCACGACCTCGAGGGCCTCCTCGAGGCTGTGGGCCAGGCCCGACTTGGGCACGTCGACGCCGATGCGCAGCATGGCCGCCTTGAACTCGGCGCGGTCCTCGGCCATCTTGATGGCGCGCAGGTTGGCGCCGATCAGCTCGACGCCGTACTTGTCCAAAATACCCATGTCGCCCAGCCGCACGGCCAGGTTGAGGGCGGTCTGGCCGCCCAGGGTGGGCAACAGCGCGTCGGGCCGTTCCTTCTCGAGGATGCGCGCGACGATTTCGGGCGTCATCGGCTCGATATAGGTGGCGTCGGCGAACTCGGGGTCGGTCATGATCGTCGCCGGGTTGGAGTTGATCAGGACCACCTGGTAGCCGTCTTCCTTCAGGGCCTTGATGGCCTGGACGCCGCTGTAGTCGAATTCGCAGGCCTGCCCGATGACGATCGGGCCGCTGCCGATGAGCATGATTTTTTTTAGGTCGGTGCGTTTGGGCATATTAACTCTTCGAATCCATCATGTTGCGGAATTGTTGGAACAAATAGAGCGAATCGTGCGGCCCCGGCGAGGCCTCGGGGTGGTACTGCACGGCCATCACGGCGTCTTCCTCGCGGCTGAAGCCCGAGACCGTGTTGTCGTTGAGGTGGACGTGGGTCAGCTGCCCCACCTTGCCGAGCGATTTGGGGTCGATGGCGAAGCCGTGATTTTGGGCGGTGATCTCGACCTGGCCGCTCTGGAGATTTTTGACCGGCTGGTTGCCGCCGCGGTGGCCGAATTTGAGCTTGTAGGTCTTCGCGCCGAGGGCCAGGCCGAGGATCTGATGACCCAGGCAGATACCGAAAAGCGGGACCTTGCCGATCAGCTTCTTGGCGTTGTCGATGCCGTAGCTCACCGCGGCCGGGTCGCCCGGGCCGTTGCTCAAGAACACCCCATCGGGCTTCTCGGCCAAGACCTCCTCGGCCGGGGTGGTCGCCGGGACCACCTTCACGTCGCAGCCGGCGTCGACCAAGTTGCGCAGGATGTTCTTCTTGATGCCGAAGTCGTAGGCGATCACCTTGCGGCGCAGTCCCGCCGCGGGGGCCGCCGCCCCGCCGCGCTCCACCGAATAGGTGCCTTCCTTCCAGACATAGGGCTTCGCGCAGGTCACCTCGCGGACCAGGTCTTGTCCTTCCATCGAGGGGAGCTGCTTGGCGCGCTTGCGGAGGCTCTTTAAGTCGAAATCGGTCGTCGAGATCAGGCCCGGCTGGGCGCCCTTGTCGCGGATGTGGCGGACCAGGGCGCGGGTGTCGATGCCCTCGATGCCGGGGATCTTGTAACGCTTGAGATAGTCGCCCAGCGACTCCTTCGCGCGGTAATTGCTGTAGGTCCGGGAGTACTCCTTCACGATGAAGCCCTCGACCTGGGGCGCGGCGGACTCGACGTCGACGGCGTTGACGCCGTAGTTGCCTATCATCGGGTAGGTCATCGTGACGATCTGCCCCTTATAGGAGGGATCGGTCAGGATCTCCTGGTAGCCGATCAGCGAGGTGTTGAAGACGACCTCACCGCTGGCCTCGCCGGCGTAGCCGAAGGAGTAGCCCTCGAAGTGGGTGCCGTCTTGGAGCATCAATATAGCTTTGTCTTTTTTGAGCAGCATAGAATTTCCGAGGAATGTCTTTTAATAAATTAATAAATCGTTACAGGGCATGCACCCATCTCCCCCCCACCCACGTCGCGACCGCCCTCCCCTTCAACTCCCAGCCCTCGAAGGGACTGTTGCGGCTCTTGGAAAAGCCCTCCGCCGCACGATAGGTCCAAAGGCCCTCCAAATCCAACAAGGCGACATCCGCGTCGGCGCCCACTTTAAGCCCCTGGTAGGGCCGGCGCAAGACCGCGAGCGGCTTGGCGGTGAGGGCCTCGACCATCCGCGCCAGGCTGATCGCCTTTTGCTCGACCAACCGCAAGGCCAGCGGCAAGGCCGTCTCGAAGCCCAGGATGCCGAAGGCGGCCTGGTCGAACTCGGTCTCCTTGTCGACGGTCGCGTGGGGCGCGTGGTCGGTCGCGATGCAGTCGAGGGTGCCGTCGGCCAAGCCCGCGACGACGGCCCGGCGATGTTCTTCGCTGCGCAGCGGGGGACACATCTTGGCGTGCGTGTCGTAGCCCTCGCAGGCCTGATCGGTCAAGGTGAAGTGGTGCGGCGCCGCCTCGCCCGTCACGGGCAGGCCGGCGCGCTTGGCCTGACGGATCAACTCGACGCTGCCCAGGGTGCTGACGTGGGCGACGTGGAGGCGGCAGCCGGTCAGGCGGCTCAAATAGATGTCCCGGGCGACGATGATGTCCTCGGCCTCGGCGGGCATGCCCTTGAGGCCCAGGCGACAGCTGACCTCGCCCTCGTGCATGGCCGCGCCGCGCGCCAACTCGGCGTCGACGGAATGCGTGAGCACCGGCAGGTCGAAGCCCCGGGCGTAGTCCATGGCCAGGCGCATCAGCTGGCTGTCCATCACGGTCATCCCGTCGTCGGAGACGCCGACGCAGCCGGCCTGCTTCAGCTCGCCGATCTCGGCGAGTTCCTTGCCCTGCAGGCCCTTGCTGATCGCGCCGATCGGCAGGACTCGGACGCTGGCCTTCTCGCGGGCCTTGTTCAGGATGTATTCGGTGACCGCGGCGTTGTCGTTGACCGGGTTGGTGTTGGCCATGCAGCAGATCGTGGTGAAGCCGCCGGCGGCCGCCGAGCGGGTGCCGGTCTCGACGGTCTCTTTGTGCTCGAAGCCGGGCTCGCGCAGGTGGGTGTGCAGGTCGACGAAGCCGGGTACCAGGACCTTGCCCTTCCCCTCGATAGTCTTGAAATCCCCCTGCGGCTTGAGCCCCGCGCCCAAGGCCTCGATCTTGCCCTCACGCAGCAGGACGTCTCCGACTTGGTCGAGGCCCAGCGTCGGGTCGAAGATTCTCGCGTTCTTGATGAAATAGGCTTCGCTTTTCACTCTCTATCCTTATTCGTTCTTCACGTTCTCGATTTCGCCAGCGAGCAGGTACAACAAGGCCATCCGCACCGCCACCCCGTTCTTCACCTGGTCGAGGATCAGCGAGTACGGACCATCGGCCACCTCGGGCGAGATCTCGACGCCGCGGTTGACGGGCCCGGGGTGCATGATGACGACGCCGGGCTTGGCCCGCTTCAGCAGCTGCGGGTTCAGGCCGTAAAACCGGGAATACTCGCGCAGGCTGGGAAAGGGCGTCCGGTCGAGGCGCTCGCTTTGGATCCGCAGCATCATGATCACGTCGAAGTCGGGCAGGACCTCGGCCAGGTCGTAGCTGACGTCGACCCCCAGGGCGGCGATGCCGGCGGGGATCATGCTCTTCGGCCCCACCACCGTGACCTTGGCCCCGAAGGTCTTGAGGCCGCGGATGTTGGAGCGGGCGACGCGGGAGTGCGCGATATCGCCGACGATGCCGACGCGCAAGCCCTCGATCTTCTTTTTATGGTCGCGGATGGTGAGCAGGTCGAGCAGGGCCTGGGTCGGGTGCTCGTGGGCGCCGTCGCCCGCGTTGATGATGCGGGCGCGCTGCAGGATGCCGGCAACCGCGTGGGGCGCCCCCGCCGAGGGGTGGCGCACGACGAGGATGTCGGGCGACATGGCCACCAGGTTTTTGGCCGTGTCCAGCAGGGTCTCTCCCTTGGTCGCTGAGGAAGAGGACTTGGAGATATTGATGACGTCGGCGGAGAGGCGCTTGCCGGCGATCTCGAAGCTGGTGCGGGTGCGGGTGGAATTCTCGAAAAAGAGGTTGATCACGGTCTTGCCGCGCAGTGCGGGGACCTTCTTGATCGCGCGGCCGCCGACCTCGCGGAAGGTGTCGGTGGTTTGGAAGATGAACTCGATCTCTTCCCGGCTTAGGTCCGACATGCTCAGGATATGTGGTGTCTTGAGCGACATATTACCTTTATAGTTTCGCGATCACGACTTGGTCTTGACCGTCGGTCTCTTTCAGCCTCACCTTGACGACCTCGTCGTCGGGGACTTGCAGGGTCTTGCCGCAGAGGTCGGCTTGCAGCGGGATCTCCCGCCCGCCGCGGTCGACCAGGGCCAGCAATTCGACCTTTTTGGGACGCCCCAGGTCGAAGAGGGCATCCAGGGCCGCGCGCACGGTGCGTCCGGTATAAAGGACGTCGTCGACCAAGAGGACCCTCGCCCCGTCCACCGGAAAGGGCAGGACGGTCTCTTTGACGACCGGCATGTCGGCCACGGTGCTCAGGTCGTCGCGGTAGAGATTGATGTCCAGGATGCCGATGGGCTCGGGGCTTTTAAGCAGGGCCGCCAGCCGCCGGGCGATGGGCACGCCGCGGGTATGGATGCCGACGATCTTATAGGCGCCGTCGCTCCCCTGCCGCTCGGCGACCTGGGAGGCCAGGCGCTGCAGCACGGCCTCGAGCTGTGAGGCGTCCATCAAGATTTTTTCCGAGGTGTTTGCCATGCTTGTCCCGCGGAAGGCCCGAGCGGATAAAAAAAAACCTCCCGCTACCGTGGGAGGTTTTTGAAAATCCGTTCCAGCGCCTTCTTTTTCTTTTTCATTTCTTGCCAGGGCTTGACCTGCACTCGTCTCTCCTTGAAATCGCCCTTTGCGCGGCTAAATCGCGTCAAATTGCCGGAGCCTTATTTCGTCGGTCCGCAGGTGTCAATGGCTTTTTGCCGAAAGCTACATATCGCCCGAAATTTCGGGAAATCTTATCGCCAATTCGGTTTGTTTGCCACCCCCGACGGTGAGGTTGGCCGTCTTGGTGTATTTCTTCAGGGCGGTGGCGGTGAGGGAGTATTTGCCGGGTTTGAGGTCGACGACGATCCAGGGCGCGTCGCAGTCGGTCTCGAAGACGAGGTTGCCCTGAGCGTCTTTGACGCTGAGTTGAATATAAGAGACGTAGGCCCGCCCGCCGGTCGTGAACATGAGCTTGGTGGAGTATTTCCCCCATCGCGGGTCCTCTTTGGATTCGGCCACCCCGGTGCAGGCGAACTTGAGGTCTTTATAGGTAAGCTCTTGATCCTGGGCGACTTGAGCCCTACCCGACACAGGCAAAATCCAAAAGACACACCCCAAGACCAGGACCCAAAAACGTGACAAGCGGCTCATAAGCATCTCCTTTATATTCCGATGACCTCAAGCCCTTGCGACCGCGCCGCCAATCCCAGTTCACGATCATGGGTGGCAAAGACGAAATCCGCCCCGTGCTTCTCCCTCCATAATAGGGCGGTCGCCAAATGAATGCCGTCGAGAGTCCCCAGAGGGAGGTGCATCCCCAACTCAGCCCGGTCCAAAACTCGAGCGGTCAAGGGAAGCACGCCTAGGTGGTCCAAGAGCCGGTGGAGGGCGGAAAACCTCTCGGAAACCTCTTCGGCGGACAATCCCCCGCGCAGGCGAATCCGGTCGACGGTTCGGAAGCACTCCAACCGCAGCAGGCGGCTCGAGAAGCCCTGCTTGATTTTTGTCCATTCTTGGAGAGGGTTCGGTTCCCCAAACACGTGCCTTAAGACCACGGAGCTGTCGAGGTAACAGATCAACGTCGACGCCTTTCCGCCAGCAGGGCTTCGACCGCTTGGTAATTTTTCTTGAGCGTAGGTGCCTTGAGCTTCGCCAGGCCGGCGTAACCCTTGTCCGGTTCCACCAGCTCAAAGGCTTCTTCGGCGCCTTCGCGATATGGCAGCAAGCGGCCGATAGGCGTCTCGCGATCGGTGATGACCACCTCCGCCCCGTGACGAACGCGCTTTAAATAAGCGCTGAGTTTGTTGCGAAACTCGGCGACCTTGACCTGAATCATGCCTCAATATAGCCATTTATGTACACGAGTGTCAATCAGCGAGCCTGGAATGCCCCGGGCGAATTCGTCAATAGGAAAGGATATCCCCTGCCCATGGGCAGATTGAAGGGGAAGGAGCGGAGCAAGCTCGGATAGGGTTTATACCCTATCTCACGGTTTGCCCGGCCACAACCTGGCCGGTTTGCCCGCTTGCTCCCCCTGGGTTTTCGCTCGCTCGGAATACTCCGAGCGAGCGAATAGAGCCGGGAAACGGACTTGAACCGTCGACCTACTGATTACGAATCAGTTGCTCTACCAACTGAGCTATCCCGGCTAGGATTCGGAGGATTCGCGCAGTCACCCCGCGAAGGATCCGAATTTCTTAAACCTTTTCACAACGCCCCCCGGGATTCAACCGGAAAATAGGGTCGACAGCCCCAAGTCGCGATGCTAAGCGGACGCATGGATTTGAATTCCCTCGGAAAGCAATCGACTCCCGAGCTGTTCATGACCTTATTGAAAGTGATGGACGAGCTTCGCGGCCCCAAGGGCTGCCCCTGGGACAAGAAGCAGACCCCCGACTCCCTCGTCCCCTGCCTCCTCGAGGAGACCTACGAGGTCATCGCCGCCATCGACGCCAAGGATCCGAAGCAGCTCAAGGAAGAGCTGGGAGATCTGCTTCTGCAAATCGTCTTCCACAGCCGCATCGCCTCCGAAGAAAATTCCTTCCGCATCGACGAGGTCCTAACCCACCTCATCGAGAAGCTGGTCCGCCGCCACCCGCACGTCTTCGCCGAGGGCGAGGTCCACGAGGCAGAGGAGGCCCTGCGGCAGTGGGAACAGATCAAGGCGGCGGAGAAGGACCCCAACGAGTCGCTGCTCGCCGGCGTCCCTGTACAAACGCCCGCCCTCGCCCGCGCCTATCGCCTGGGCGCCAAGGCCTCGCGGGTCGGATTCGATTGGCCCGACGCCCAGGGCGTCCTCGCCAAGGTGAACGAAGAGCTTCAAGAACTGCATGAAGGAATCCGCGCAGAGAACCAGGATGCCGTCGAAGAAGAGTTCGGCGACCTGCTCTTCTCCCTCGCGCAAGCGGCGCGCTTTCTTAAGATCAACCCCGAGGAGGCCCTGCGCAAGAGCACGCTCAAATTTCAGCGGCGCTTCGAAAGGATGGAGCAAAAGCTCCGGCAAGGCGGCAAAAGGCTCCAAGATTGCACGGCGGAGGAATTCGACAGACTCTGGCAAGAGGCCAAGGCGTTGTCCTGAATCATTCACAGGCGCTGTTAAGAAGCTGTGAAAAAGTCGGTGAATAATTTTTTTCCCGCGACGCGGGCGCGATTTTTCGAAATGAGAACGCGATATATTCGGCGAGAGCCTCGGAGGCCGAGGCGCCGGAGGCGAAATAGCACATTGCTCATTTTTTAATCAGCATGGGGCTCCGGGATGAAGGCTCGAGGGAAATGGTTTCCGATCCTGCTCAGCGCGACGGTCTTTCCCGGCGCCGGCCAGTGGTACGTCGGGCGACGCCTCCGCGGCGGCCTGATGATCGGCCTGACCCTCTTGCTCACCCTCGCGGGGGTCGCGCGCTTCCTTTCCGTGGTTTTCGCGCTGGCGAACAAGCAGGGGGTGCGGCGGCCTCCAGAGCTGAATCCCTTCCCCCTGCTCGCTCAGGCCTGGAAGATCGACTATCAAGTGCTGCTCGCCTTTCTTTTGGCGATCGCGTCCCTGTGGATTTTGTCCATTTTGGATCTCACTTTCGCCCCCAAGGAGGGAAAGCCTTCATGAAAGCCATCCGCATCCTACTCGCCGTCCTCCAGCTCGGCTTTTTCTTGGGAGCGACGGCCTGCCGCCGCGCCCCCGCGCCCGACCAACCCATCGAGAAGGCCGACAAACCCAACGGCCCCAAGTTGGAGGGAAAAGATCTTATATTAAGGAAGGGGCTCGAGATCACCCTCGTTCAGGAAGGCGCGGGCGCCAAGCCCCGCAAGATCCTCGTCGAAAACCCCAGCGGCGCGGAGGGCCTCGCCTTCACCTGGCGCCTCGCCGCTGCGGAAGGGGCAAGCCCCGAGAGTCTCCCGAGCGGCGCCCTCCCCGAGGCCGGCGACGGCTCCGGCAAGATGACCCTAGCCAACACCGTCGACGGCCGCCGCATGACCCTGCCCCTCTTCTGGCCGGGCGGCGAGCTCTTCCTGTCGAACAGCACGGCGATCTGGCTGAGCGACAAGGCCTTCGGCGAGCTGAAAAAGGAAGGCAAGACGGTTTGGGGCCTGGGACTGCTCGACAACCCGCTGCTGGGCCCCGCCCAGGGCAACGAGCTGATCGAGGCCAGCCTGGAATTGGCCAACCGCGGCTTGGAGGCCTGGCCCGACAAAAAGGCCGCGGCCCAGGAGCTGAAGGTGACCGACGACTCGGCCGATTTCCCCCTGAAGCTGAACGGCGTCACCCGCGAGGTGACGGTCCTCGAGGCGGGCAACTGGCTCGCGCGGCTCAAGATCTTGGACAACGCCCAAAACCCCCTGATCCTCGAGGTCCAGGTCGCGCCGGAGACCAAGGCGGCCAACCTCTTCTTCCCGCTCAGTTGGATTAGGCCGTGGCTGAACTACCGCGTGTCCGAGATCTCGCTGAAGCCCTAAGCGGCCGCCGATGACCGGCGAATTGACCACTAGACAAAATCCGGGGAAAGAGTTTAAGAAACGGAGCCTTCCTCGCCGGTGTGGCGGAATTGGCAGACGCGCACGACTCAAAATCGTGTGGGCTTACGCTCATGTCGGTTCGACCCCGACCACCGGCACATTCTTTTCATTCGGCGGCGAAAAATCCGTTGGTGGCTGCGACCTGGATGACACTCCGTGTTCGAATCACACGAGCAGGGTCGCCGCTCAAGAGTCCTCGCTGAGCGAGAGCAGACCGGGGATGAGAAATACGGTAAAAAGACCGGCGACGCCTCCCAACACGGCCCCAATCGTGGCCCCGGCATTCAGCTTAAACTTTTCGATCTTCTGCGTCTGATCCAAGGGGATGCGATGCTGCATGCGCCCCTTCCGCACCAGCAGGTCGTCGCCTTCGATGTTCAGGTTTTTCCCGTTGACGTGGAGAGTCTTTCCATCGGGCGCCGTGAAGCGGTAACGGTCCCCCGTCTTTTCCTTTTTATGCGCGAAGGTGTCGCGCATGTCCTGGACGGTCGCCGGGTTCCACTTTCCGCAGGCGGTGCAGCAGACGAAGGCGACGAGGAGGAACAGGGCCAAGGTCTTGCGGCTCATGGTTCGCATTCTCCGATCGGAGAGTCAAAGGTCGCAGTCTGGAAGAAAAAGACCGATTCTACCCGGCGAGATTGACTTCCATTAGTGAAGGTCAAGTCAAACAGCACGTGATTTGGGTCTGTGATGGATACGGTGCCTGAGTAGGAAGTCGGGACGTAATCAGGGGTATTGGGGGCGAACTCGATATAAATGATGTCCTGACCGTCATACGGTACATTCTGATAGCTAAAGACTTCCCCTTCCATTTGATCAAAGATACTTTCTCCCCCTGGTAGCGCATCATCCCGAAAAAAGAATTTAAATGAAATGCCGTCTGAGGGCGGAGGCTTTGAGGGATATATATATCCGTCTATCACCTGAAAACCAGGAGATGGCTGATCCGGAGTGACTTCGACGGTAAATTCTACAGGACCCGGATCGGAAATAATGACTTGATAGGATTCAAGTTGAGCCAGCTCCTGCGTGACTTCCCTAGTAGGGCAACCGCCAGCGCAGGAATTCAGGGCGGATAAGTAGAGCAGATTAAGGAAAGCAAGAAAGTAATTAGATTGTTTCCAGAGTCTTCTCAAGGTTCACATTCCCCGATCGGTGAGTCAAATGTGGCCGTTTGAAAGAAAAAGACCGAATTAATAATACGTAATTGATCACCATTGAAGAAGGTGAGTTCGAATTGAACATGGTTCGGGTCGGTGATCCTAACAGTTCCCGAATATGAGGTCGGAACGTAGTCCGGGGTTTCAGGAGCAAACTCCACGTAAATAACGTCCTTCCCATCGTATTGGGTTTCGGGGATTGTAAAAACCTCTCCGGCAGTCTGATCAAAAATGTCTTGCCCTCCGGGGAGGGCAGTTCTTCGGAAGAAGAATTGATAGGAGACAATATTGGAGGGAATTGTTTTATTGGGGTTTATGTAACCCTCGGTCACCTCAAAAGACCCAAACTGGGTCGGATTAGCAGGATCTTCTTGATAGGTAAATTCAGGATCTGGAGGCGAAACCACCGTAACCGAATAGGATTCGAATTCACTCACCTGTTGGGTGACCTCTCGTGTAGGACATCCTCCAAAGCACGAATTTAACTGGATTGCCAATAGTGCAAAAAAGATAATAATCCAAAATTTCATTAGCCACCTCCGCCCTGTAGCTGAAGACAATCGGGTAAGTCATTAAAGTCCGTCATTCCGTCGCAGTCATCAAACGTTCACAGCATAAGGCATGGATTCAGTCTGGCTGGGCATTAGCCTTTCAATTTATTAAAGTTCAGAGGTTGCGAAGTATTTTAAGGCTCACATTCTCCAATCGGCTGGTCGAAGGTGGCGGTTTGAAAAAAGAACACCGATTGGATGTGGCGCGTGTCACTTCCGTTTTCGAATGTTAGATTAAAATAAACATGATTCGGGTCCGTAATCGAGACCGTTCCCGAAAATGTTGTAGGCAGATATTTTGGCGTATTGGGGGCGGTTTCAAAATAAATCACATCCTCACCAGTATAAGCGGTAGCGGGGATCGTGAAGATCTCACCGGATGATTGCTGGAATATACTCTCCCCTCCGGGCAAGGCATTCCTTGGAAAAAAGAATTGAAAGGAAATTAAGTCATTTGGTGCTGGGTTATTTGGATTGATATAAGAAGAGGTAACCTCAAAGGAGGCAAATTGATCAGAATCCGAAGGGGATATATCTTTCGAAAAAGCAGGATTAACCCCGTCCGACACGGTTACCTGGTAGGATTCGAATGAACTTAATTCCTGCGTTACCTCTCTAGTTGGACAACCAGCGCCGCAGGCATTAATAAACAGCGCGCCAACAATCATTGACAAGAAAATGAATGTCCTCATCATCCACCCCCTCCTTGGAGTTGAATGCAATCCGGAAGATCGCTAAAGTCGGTCATTCCATCGCAATCATCATCAACACCGTTACTGCAAGTACCATTTTGAAAGGATTCGTTAGCAAAATCCGGAGGACCTGGGGCGCATAATTGACACACCGAATCAACGGAGCGTTCACAAGCGCCAATTCCGCAAAAAATCGGCGCATCAGCTTCATCAATAATCCCGTCACAATCATTATCCAAATTATCACAGATTTCCGGCCCCTCCTGCCAGCAACCTCCGCATGAGTTAGTTACCCCTTCATCCACTTCACCGTCGCAATCATTATCAATCCCGTCGCATACCTCTGCGGGTTCCGGGCCGCATAATCCGCAATTATTCAAAACCCCTTCGTCGATAGCTCCATTGCAATTGTTATCAATGTCGTCGCAGATTTCCACCTGTGGCACGGTGCCGGAACAAGAAGCACTCCAGGTTCCTCCGGGAAGGCAGTCTTGCGTCCCTAATGTGCAAGGGCCTAAATTAATACTGCACCCTCTAGTCTCGCCAGGCATGCAACCACAGCCCTCATCGGAGACCCCATCACAATCGTTGTCTACCCCGTCACAAACTTCGACAGTTGGAGCGATCTCTCCTTCACAACTAATATGCCCACTGGTGCAACCTAATGCACCTACCCCACAAGTTCCTACGTCCAGCCCACAGGCGAGGCCTTCCTGGATCCAATTCTCATCCGTTTGGCCGTCACAATCATTATCCAATCCGTCGCAGATCTCTACAGGAGAAGCCTGGCGAGATTGAGCGTTGCAGATAAGCGCGGGATCTCCTGCACGCTGTTTATCCGGGTCGTTGCAGACAAGGTTCCCAATTGATTTGCATTGCCCGACACCACCATTGTCACAGGCATTCCCTCTAGACTCAAAACCCTCGTCCACCTTTCCATCGCAAGTATCATCATAACCGTTGCAGATTTCAGAAATAGTGGAATCCTTAGCCCGACAATAATCGATGGTTTGTATTCTCAAATCGAGGTCACGCTCTGACGACATGTCCCAGATATCAACACCATTTGAGGCGTAATCAATATCGCGCAGGAGCAGGCCATTTGGAGAGGTAGTCCTGTTACGAGCCACCTGAAACATGGCGATCTTGTCGTCGGGATTGCATATGCGAATGGCAAAGAACTTAATAGAGCATTCATCGCCCTCCCAGAGAAAAAGAGCCACGTCGTCATTGGGCGCCCTATCCCAATCCCATAAAATGACGTTTTGATAGGCGATGTATTGGTCCACTTCGGAAGGCCACCACTCACAATTATCGCTCGGCCCTTTGAGATTGATATGAACCGCTCCGGGCGGCGAATCTTTCAATTGGGAGGGTAGATGAATGGGAAGCAGGCTCGCGGGAAATGCCCACAAATGCATATTCCCCTCGGGGCCTGTTTGGAAGCGGGCATTATTCTTCTCGTGGTTGCTGTAAAAAGTCGCGAAATTGGCGATCAGGACATTGTCCCCCTGGGAGAGGAATTTATCCCCGGCGGCCTCCAAGCCGTCGTTATAGGTGCAATACCTCGGGGGACTGATCGTTCGATCGGTAATCAGCGAATTATAAATCGGGGCCTCTCGAATTTCCTCATGCCAGGTGGCTCCATCCTTTAGCTTTAAGGAACCGGTGCCGCCCTCCCTCCAAAGGCATCTGCAGGTCGCCCAATCATTTAACGGAAATTGCATATTCTGAAGCAGCGAGACGGGACTCTCCGACGCATAGACGACCGCCTGGATATCCCTCAGTTTGCCGGAGTCCTCTAGGTACATTTGTCCAAGAATATTCAGGAAGCCCTCGGTCTCCGGCGAGTCCACCAACAGGTTTATCGAGGCCCCTTGATGGCGCAGATATTCCGCGTAATAGCCCTTCTTTCCAAGGTTGGGATCGAATTCTATCAGTCGATAAGTGGTACCGCCAGAATGGGCCCCGTCCGTATCCAGTATGGTGTCTTCGGGAACCGGGATATTGGCATCTTCGACCACGACGGCATGATATTTCTGCAGGATCTCGTTCAGACTCGTCTCGTCCACCGGATCGATGATCAAACGATTGACGACGACGGCGAGCTTCCCCTCTTCCGAAGAATACATAATACCCAGCGCGTAATTCGCCAGGGCCTCGTTGTAGATTTCGGCATCCGGCCCCAGCTCGAGGGAGGGATCCACCGTGATCATATCGTGATCGGCGGAAGGACCGCCACTGCCGCAACCAATAAGGAAACCCAAAAGACAACCTAAGAAATATTTAGCAGCCTTCATCGATGACTCCATCGCAATTGTTGTCCACACCGTCGCAAACCTCCGCATCGGAGGGGCCGGGCGTTACGTCGCACGAAAGACCCGTGCCGTCCGGATTGCAGACAAGATTTCCCACCTGGAAACAAACACCCGTGCCTACCGAACAATTTTTCCCGAGATCCGGGTAATCCTCGTCGATGGCGCCATCACAATCGTTGTCCTCGCGGTCACAGCTCTCGGACGCAGGCTGGCAGTCTTGAGGAATTCCCTTGTCATACCGCTCGCAGACAAGCTCCGGAACGCAGGCCGACCGCAGCGGATCGCAGCAATGACCCTCGGCGCACTCGGAATCAGCGAAACAGAGGCCTTCTCGACAACTCCCGACGATGGCGTCGCAGCGCTTGCCCATTTCACACTCCGAGTCCTGGAAGCAGCGACGATAGACGCATCGGTAAGACTCGCAGGCCATTTCGGCGGGGCACTGATAGTCAAAATAGCAAACCCCGGGCTCTAGGCAGAGGCCGCCGGAACAAACCGAATCACTGGAGCAATCAACCTGCCCTTCGCATGGTGCGGCGCGGGGTAAGCATTGATGGGAAGCGGAACATATCTCCAAGGGCCCGCATTCCGAATCGGCAAGACAAAATTTCTTGGAGGCATCCTGAAAAACAGGCAATTGACCGCCTGTACCGCAGCCGGCGGCAAGGATCAGCAGGCAAGAAAGCAACCCTACCTTCAAACAGCTTATGATTCTCTGCATGGGTTCAACACGCCTTCGTCAAACCCTTACCCGGTGAGATTTACGGAAGACCTGACCTTTATCGAAACAAAATTAACGAGGTTGCTATAAAGAAATGAAATCAAACAGATGTCAAGGAAACGATGCCCCGGCGAGGGCATCATAAACAATACCAAAACAACGCCGCTCGCCCATTAGGTTGGTGAAAAAAGAAGCGTCAGATGGCGCCGTTGGAAACGGCGGGATCGAGGGTGCCCGGCGCATCCTGCCGCCGCCAATTATCCACCGAGCTCGCCGCGCGGACGCAGCCCAGCGTGCATTTGTCCTGGCAGGATTTGTAGGTGTAGAACTCGCGCTTCAGGTCCTCGAAGGAATAGTCCATCAAGTCCTTGCGGAAGGCGTCGCGCGTCTGCGAGCACCAGCTGACCACGCCGTTCTCGTCGACGTAGAGATAGCGGCTGCCGGCCCGGCACTTGAAGGGCGCGCTGCCGGTGCGGATCATCTCGTAGCGGTAGTCGGTGAACTCGGGGAAGCTCTTCGGGATCAGCTTCTTGATCCGCTCGAAGACCGCGAGTTGCTCGTCGTTCAACTTCACCTGGCCATCCTGGTCGTGGATGATGAGCACCCGCGGCTTGAAGCCCTGCTCCTTCGCGAACTGAATGACCTCGAAGGTCTCCTGCGGCGGGCAAGAGCCGATCACCCCCGAGACCACCACCTCGAATTTGGCGTAGTCCTTGAGATAGCCCAGCCGCTTGCGCAGGCTGTCGAGCACCTTGACGGTGACGTCGTTGGGCTTCACCCCGTCGATGGAGATCTGCATGGCCTGGAGGCCCGCGTCGTTGAGCGATTCGATCAGCTCTTTCTTCAAATAGAAGCCGTTGGTGATCATCGAGGTGTTGAGAAATTTCAGCTCGCGGCGGCAATAGCGGATCAGCTCGGGGAGGCCGGGGTGCATGGTCGGCTCGCCGCCCGTCAGGTTGATCGAGTAGGCGCCCAGCTCTTTCAACTTGCGGGCCCGCGCCTTCAGCGTCTCGAGCGGGACGGGGTCGGAGGCCTGGTCGAACTCGTTGCAGTAAGTGCAGCTCAAGTTGCAGCGGCGGATCACCACCAGCTGGGTGAACCAGGGCGAATAACGCACTCTTTGGATGAAGTTCGGACGCATCATGGATGAGGCCGTCGGACTAGCACCGACGGCGGGGCGTGTAAATACGGAATCAGCTGAAGCGCAGGGCCGCGTCGGCGGCCTCTTCGGCCTCGAGGGCCCGCAGCGCGGCCTCGGCCTTGGCCAGGTCCTCGCGGGTGTCGACCTCGTACCAAACGTTCTTATCGAAGGGAATGACGCGGATCGCCTCGCCCTGGGCCGCCATCACGGGCAGGACGTTCTCGACCACGGCCTTGTCGCCGCGCGCGGAGGCGGTCTCGGCGAGGGCTTCGCGGTAGAGCTCGATCTTGTCGGCGGTCATGTAGGTCAGGCCGACGTAGCCGGCGTCGTAGCTCTCGAGAGTCTTGGCCATGTCGACGACGCGCTTGTCGGCGTCGAGCAGGACCTTCATCTCGTCCTCGGCCAGGCTGCGCAGAAAATCGCAGAAGATCGCGGGCTCGGGCCTCTCCTGCAGGATGAAGGCCCAGGTCTTTTCGGAAAAGACGTGGTCGACGTTGCAAACCAAAAAGGAAGCGCTGAGATAGGGCAGCGCCGCTTCCATCGTGTAGAGGTTGCCGCGGGTGAAGGCCCGGTTTTCGACCAGGCGCAGGCGGTCGCCGAACAGGCTGTAGTTTTCGTCGAGGTGCCGCTCGAGGTTGCCGTGCTCGAAGCCGCCGACGACGACGACCTCTTCCACCCTTTTGTTCGCCAGCAGGCGCGGCAGGGTGTAGTCGATGAGCGGCTTGCCGTTGAGCCGGATCAAGGCCTTGGGCAGAGCCCGGGTCAAATGCCCCAAACGCAGCCCCATGCCGGCGGCCAGAAGAACTACCTGCATAATACCCCCATGAGCTCGTCGAGCCCGCGCACGGTCGCGGCCCGCGGATGCACTTGTTGGAATTGCTCTCGGCGGAAGGTCCCCACCCTCCCGACGAAATCGACGCCGAACTCCAGCGCCTGGCGAGCGTCGTGCAGCGAATCGCCGACGAAGAGCATCTCGGAGGCCTTCAGGCCGAAATGCTGGAGAACCCTCTCGAAGTGGGCCTTGCCCTTCGCGAAGCCCTTCTTGAAACCCAGCACCAGGTCGAAGCGCGGCTTGGACCGGCGTTCGAGGTAGGCCTCGACCAATTCTTGCCCGTTGTTGGAGGAGACCACCGCGCGCAGCCCCCGCTCTTGCAGGCCGGTTATCGCCGCGGGGACGTCCTGGAAGAAGGGGCGCCCGAAATAACCTTCCTGCTTGCGCGCCTCGAAGGCGGCGGCGGTCGCTGCGTTGCGGGCGTCGCCGGGAAACAAGACCTCGAGCTGCTGGAAGAAAGGCAGTCCGGAGGTGCGCAGGTAGGCCTCGCGGGACTCGTCGCGGGGCCAGTCGTAGGCCTCGGCGATCAGCTGGGCGGCCAGGTCGGCGAAGCCACCCATCGAGTCGACGAGGGTGCCGTCGAAATCGAAGACGCAGACCGATTTTTTTTGGGGACTGTCCGGCATATCAGTGCGACACCCCCGGGGCCTCCTCGGTGGCAACGGCCTTGGCGGCCAGGGCCTTGCGGGCCCGATAGCCGTTGAAGGTGATCACCGAGAGCACGACGGCGACGGCGCTGGTGCCCAGCGCCGCAAAAAAGACGATGGCCTGCGGCAGGTCGACCACCGCCAGGGAGAAAAACAGGAAGGCGAAGAAATCCTTCTTCACCAGGAATTTTCCGTAGAAGACCAGCTTGGCGACGATCGGATTTTGCTTCTTCGCCTTGGCGCTGACGACCTCTTTCTCGTAAGTCACCAGCGAGGCGGAGGCCCCCTTCTGCTGGATCAGGTAGCTGATCATGATGCTGAGCAGGATCGCGAAGGAAAACAACGAGAGCTTGGCCAGGTTGAGGATCCAGGCCGCGTGGGTCTCTTGGTACAGCCCGAAGGTCACGCCGGTGATGAAGACGACGAAGGAGAGGTTGTCGCCCACGGTGTCGAACCAGGCGCCGAACTTGGTGGCCTTTTGGTTGAGCTTGGCCACCTCGCCGTCGCAGCCGTCGATGATCGAGACCAGCTGGAAGAGAATGCCCGCCGCCAAGAGGTGGGGGTAGCCGCCGAAGGCGGCGATCACGCCCGAGAGGATCCCCAAGAGCAGGTTGAACAGAGTGATCTGGTTGGGGGTCACGCCCGCCCGGGCCAGCAGGATGCTGATCGGGAGGGAAATCCGTTTATTGATATTTCGGGCGATCCAGGCGTCGGTGCCCGCGAGGATTTTGCCGCTGGTGGCCTGCTCGTCGGGGCTGAGTCGGAGTAGATTCAGTGGAAAGGCGATTTTGCTCATATACTTTGCAGTGTCCCTTCTTCCGGGTAGACCTCGCTCGGCCACCAAAAGGTATATGACGCCGAGTGCGGATGCGATGCCGGGGCATCGAATATCTTTTGGTTTTTCGCTTCCGAAGGACCTGAGAAAATGAAGATTATCCGGTGGTTATAAGGTTTTTGACAATCGGGTGTCAACGGCAAAACACCCCCTGCCCCCGCATTTTTGACTATCCTCCACCCCGGGCCTGGTATAAGAAATCCCGAAAATAACTTCATGAATTTATTGAAATCCCCCCAGTTCCGCCGCCGCCTCCGCCGCTTCTTCTTCCTCCTCGGCCTGGCCTTCTTCGTCTACCTGGTGATCAAACTTAAACCATCGGTATTATTAGAATATTTGCGCACGGTCGGCTGGAATTTTTTTTGGATCCTCGGGCTCAGCCTCCTTTGGTTGCTCAGTTACTCCCTGGCCTGGGAGATCTTTCTCAAAAACCTAAGTAAACGCGTCAACTTATGGGACATTTTCAAGATTAAGGCCTCGGGGGAGGCGATCAATAGCATCACCCCCTTGAGCTGGGGGGGAGGCGACCCGGCGCGCATCTTGATGCTCAAAGACCACATCCCGCTCAACGAGGGGACCGCCTCGGTCGTGGTGGACCGCAGCCTCAACAACATGGCCATCGCCCTGTTTATGCTGCTGGGCGTCCTGATCACCTTCATCCGCTTCACCCTGCCCCCGGCCCTGGAAATCGGGCTGCCCGTCGCCTTGGCGGTCATCGTGGGGGTCTCGGGCTTCCTCTTCTATCGCTCCCATGAGGGCCTGTTCAGCTTCTTCCTCGACCTGCTGAAGAAACTGCGCCTGAAGCGGAACTTTTCGGAAAAGACCCTGGCCAACGTCCACGAGATCGACGGGCACATCTCCCGCTTCTATAAAATGAACCGCAAGGGCTTCGTCGCGGCCTTCGGACTTCACTTTCTGGGCCGCCTGGCCGGCGTCGGCGAGATCTACCTCGCCGCCCGCTTCCTCGGCCATCCCATCTCCTTCATCGACAGCTATTTGCTGGCCTCCATGACCGTGATCATCAACATGATCTTCGTCTTCATCCCGGGCAGCCTGGGGGTGATGGAGGGCGCCTTCGCGGGCGTCTTCGCCCTGCTGAAGCTCGATCCGGCCATCGGCACCTCGATCCAGATCGTCCGCCGCACCCGCATGCTGTTCTGGACCGGCGTGGGCTTCGTTTTCATGTCCCTGATGAAAGGGGACGCGGGCGACAAACCGAATCCCGCGCCCGCGCCGTAATTCGAAAAGCGCCGTCGCGGGGGAAAACGCGAAAAAACCCTTGATAAACCGCCTCGAACCTTGGCATGGAAATAGAAATTCATGAATAAAACTCCGGCCTTCCACGAAGCTTGGATCCCGAGACCCGCGCAGGTAGCACCCTTGAAACTCCGTCTTTTCAAAATCCTCCTCTTCTTCACCCTGCTGGCGGGCGCGGTCGTCCTGTACCCGAAGTTCCAAGAATTCCGCGATCGCGGCCAACCCGCCGTCGTCGCCGCGCCCAGCGAGGCGAAGGACAGCGAATTCTCCCGGGCCGAGATCTTTCGCCAAACGCTGCGCTACCTCGTCAAAAACTACTACGACACCGAGGCCCTGGCTCCCAAGGCCCTGCTCAAAGAGGCCCTGCTCGGCCTCTCGCGCAGCGTCCCCGAAATCCTGGTGCTCTTCCCCGACGGCGCCGGCTCCTTCACGGTCGAGCTCGCGGGAAAGAAGAAAAGCTTCAGCGTGCCCTCCATGAAGGGCGCCGACGACATACTGCCGGTGATCCAGAACGTCTTCGCCTTCGTCGAGACGCACTACAAGGGCGAGGTCAAGCTCGAGGACATGCAATACGCCGCGATCAACGGCATGCTCGACTCCCTCGACCCGCACAGCTCGCTATTGCCCCCCAAGATTTTCACCGAGTTCAAGACCCAGACCGAGGGCGAGTTCGGCGGCATCGGCATCGTCATCGGCCTGAAGGACGGCGAGCTCACCGTCATCGCGCCCCTGCCCAACACGCCCGCGGCGCGGGCCGGCCTCAAGCCCAAGGATAAGATCGTCAAGATCGGCGACGAGGCCTCGATCAACATGGACCTCACCGAGGCGGTCGAGCGCCTGCGCGGCAAGATCGGGACCAGCGTCGCCATCACGGTGACCCGCGAGGGCGCCGAGGCACCGCTCGACTTCACCCTGACCCGCGCCAACATCAAGATCGAATCGGTCCAATCCAAGCTGGCCGAAAGCCCCGAGGGCGACGTCGGCATCCTGAAGGTGAAAAGCTTCCAAGAAGAGACCAGCCGCGAGCTCAACCGCCACTTGAAGGCGATGCGTGACAAGAGCAAGAACTTCAAAGGGCTGATCCTCGACTTCCGCAATAACCCGGGCGGCCTGCTCAACCAGGCCGTCGACATCGCGGACAAGTTTCTGGCCAAGGGCACCATCGTCCTCACCGTCGGCGCCAACAACCAGATCCTCGAGGTCGACGAGGCCACGGCGGGCGACACCGAGCCCGACTACCCGGTGGTCGTCATCGTCAACGACGGCTCGGCCTCGGCCTCCGAGATCGTCGCCGGCGCGATCAAAAACAACGGCCGCGGCGTCGTCATCGGCAGCCAGACCTTCGGCAAGGGCTCGGTGCAGTCGGTGTACTCGCTCAAGGACGGCTCGGCCCTCAAGATGACGGTGGCCCAGTACCTGACGCCGGGCAACGAATCGATCCAATCGGTCGGCA
>SZOV01000018.1 GCA_030263375.1 Deltaproteobacteria bacterium PRO3 | reverse complement strand
ACGTTTCGGACACTCATCGAACGCCTCCTCAAGCGCATCCTCAACCGGCCGGACCTCGGCATGGAGACGGCGACGATCGTCGAACTCTCCACCGCCCCGAACCCGATGCGCTACGAACTCGACGCGATCGACCTCGCCGGAGCGGGCGGTCAGGAAGATCACCGGCACCGCGCTGGTCTTACGCAGCTCGCGGCAGAAGTCGAAGCCGTTGCCGTCCGGCAGGCCGACGTCGAGGACGACCAAGTCGATCCCGCCCCGCGCGAGGGCTTCGCGGCCCTCCTTCAGCGTGCTGAACCAAAGCGCCGCGAAGCCTTCCGCCTCGAGGGCATAGCGGATGTTGTCGGCGATGGAGGATTCGTCCTCCAGGATGAGGATCTTCGGGGCCACGCGGAGGTTATAGAGGAATCGCGCGGAATAGGCCAGCCTGCGGCAGCCTCACACGCTCTCTTCCGGGATGATGAACTCGAACTCGACCGTGTTGAACATGATGCGGTCGCCGTGCTTGAGCGGGCGCGCGGAGCGCTGGCCGGGCGGCAGGCGCTCGCCGTTGAGGAAGGTGCCGTTTTTGCTGTTGAGGTCCTGGACGTAGAAGTCCTCGTCCTCTTGGATGATCGCGGCGTGGGTGCGGGAGATGAAGGCGTCGTTGATCACGAGCGTGACAAGGCGCTCGTCGCGGCCGATCAGCAAGGGACCGGCGCCGCGGAACACGAGCGGCACTTCAAAGTTCTTGCGAACCAGCCGCGCGCTGCGCAGCGCCTCGTTGACGGACATCGGACGCTGATGCAGCTTAATTTTGGAAGTCAACTCTCCCAACATCAAGGGACCCCAGGGCTATTCGATTAGTGCCAAAAGTTCGGGGACTTGTAAAGGCATAGTCCCCGAAACCGGCCCGATTACCCTCCTAATTCTATCGAATATCCCGGCCAGAAAGCTGCCCGTTTCTGCGAAAATATTTTTTCGCGTCCCCTGCAAACCGTCGGCCAAAAACAAGAGCTCGATTTGTCGCGCTGCGGCAAAAAAAAGGCCCCCGGGGAACGCCCGGAGGCCTCGAATGCTTGATGCCGCTGAGGGGCCCGCCTACTTGCGGCGCAGGGCGCGGATCCCGGCGAGGGCGCCCAAGGCCAGCAGCCAGGCGTCGCCGTAAAGACCGGTCGCGCCGGCCACCGAGTTGAAGCAGCCGCCGCCCGACTTGGTCACCGCCGGACCGGCGGGCTCTTGCGGTGCGGGATCGCAGGCGTCGCCCAGCTTGTCCTCGTCGGTGTCGACCTGATCGTTGTTGCCGACGCTGGGGCAGTTGTCCTCGCCGTTCTTCACGCCGTCGCCGTCGCTGTCGGCCTCGGGGTTGTCGAGGTCGCAGGCGTCGCCGATGCCGTCGCCGTCGCCGTCTTCTTGGCCGGCGTTCGAGGCATTGGGGCAATTGTCGTTGGTGTTGGCCACGCCGTCGCCGTCCACGTCGTTGTCGACGGGATCGTCGGTCGGTTCGGGCGTGCCGCAGCTGGGATCCGGATTTTTCGGGCAGCTGTCGACGCCGTCGATCGTGCCGTCGTCGTCAAAGTCAGGATCCAGCGGGTCCAGGCCCTGCACGGTCTCGTCGGCGTCGGAGAGGCCGTCGTTGTCGTCGTCGACGTCGCAGACGTCGCCGTTGCCGTCGCTGTCGGTATCCAATTGGTCGTTGGGACCTTCCGTCGGACCGTTGTCGTCGGTCGGGCAGTTGTCGGAGCTGTCCGGCACGCCGTCGCCGTCGGTGTCGCTGTCGGTCGGCTCGTCGCTGGGATCGCAGGCCGCGCCCAGGCCGTCGCCGTCCTTGTCCTCTTGGTCGGGATTGGCGACCAAGGGGCAGTTGTCGGATTCGTTGAGCCGGCCGTCGCCGTCGATATCGTCGTCGCAGGCGTCGCCCTTCTCATCGCCGTCCTTGTCGGATTGATCCGGGTTGGACAGGTTCGCGAGGGTGGCTGCGTCCTGGCAGGTGGTTTGGTCGGGGGCGCAGTTGTCGACGCCGTCGGGCTTGTTGTCGTTGTCCCAATCGTTGTCGCAGACATCGCCCTTGCCGTCGTTGTCGCAATCCTTCTGGTCCGCGTTCGCGTCGTTCTTGCAGTTGTCGACGTCGTCCGGAATCCCGTCGCCATCCGCATCGGGCTCGGTGGTGCAGGCCGAGGAGCAGCCGTCGCCGCTGACGGTGTTGCCGTCGTCGCATTCCTCGTTACCCTCCTTGTTACCGTTGCCGCAGACCTCGGAGCCGCTGCCGACGGTCTCGATCTCGACGCCGCTGAAGTCGTTGTTGTTGCCGTTGTCGCAGATGACACCGCTGTCGGCCTGCTTGTTGGCCGTCACCAAATTGCTCTGCTTCGTCTTGACGGTGAAGCCGCGGGCGGTGAAACGGCTCGCGGTGATCTCGATCGCGCACTTGTCATCGGCCATGCCGGTGGTGTCGATGGTCACCTTGCCGCCGTTGGGGGTGCCGTCCAGCAACATGGCGATGCCGTCCTTGCAGGCGGGGCTGTCACCCTGGCAATCCAAATCTTGATCGTTGTTGAAGTGCAGAGGCTTGGTCAGGACGATGGTCATCTCGCCGCCGGACTCGAAACGGATGATGTCCGTGCACATCCGAAAATCCTGCTTCCGGTTGAAGCCTTCTTCGACCTTTCGGCGCAGCGAATTGAAATCGTCGACGCTGTCCGAGTTGCTTAAGACCTTGCAGGTCGTGTTGTCGACGACAGCCGAAGCGGAACCCGCGAAGGCGAGGGAAACGGCGAAGCCGAAGAGGGCCGCCATCGATAGTTTCTGCATGCGATTCATGAAAGCCTCCAAATCGTTAATAGCCCGGCACGGGACAGGCCCCTCCCCGACAGAGGTAATAACCTGTGTACAATATCGGGGAATTTTGCCGGAGGTTGCGTGAAGATAGCGTGACGGGGAAATCGCGAAACGTTATCGGGAAAGGACCGAAAATACTCTCAAGGGCTTCCAGCCCGCGTTTAGAAAGATAGAAGAAGAGGAAGGCGTCCGCTCCAGCGCGACGCCTTCTTTTTTTGCCGTCTCCCGCCGCCGAAACCCGCTTGACCCCCCGCCCCGATTCGTTTTATTAAGAAAATCTTTTGATATATCAATAAGTTAGATGTGAGGACGCATGGGCCTTTTATCCTGGGTCGCCTTGATTTCCTTATTCTTTTTCCTGACGCCCTTCCTGCGGCTGCTCAGCCGGCCCCTGCGCGCCGTCCTGGCCCCGAAAAAAAAATTCTTCCCCGTCTCCTTCCATCCCGTCCTCTTAAAGATCGGCCGTTGGGAGTACCTGCTGGGGCCCTTCCGCGACCGCCTGCTCTCGGTCGTGCTGCTCGGCATCGTCGTCTACCTCTGGCTCTACGAATCCCCCTTGAGCCAGGAGACCCTGCTCGCCTCCTCGCTGATCGTCTTCTACAACCTGCTCGCCATCATCACCATCCGCTACCGCGACGGCATCCGCCTCAAGCTGGCCGAGATCGCGCGCTGCCGTTCGAACACCCACCCGGAGGATTTTTTCAACCTCTTCTACATCAGCCTGAGCCCTTGGCCGCCGACCTTCCCGGTCTCGGGGCTGCGCGAGATCGACTTCCGCGACACCGATTATCGCAGCGGCAAACCGCCGGTGCTTTCCCGCTGGCCGATCGTCGAGTCCGCGTTGGCCACCAGCACCCTGGCGCGGATGGCGATCATGGCCTTCAAACGCGTCGGCCCCGAGTACGGCCGCGACGCCTTCGACGGGCTGGCTCGGCTCTGGGGCTCGCGGGTCGCGCAGATCTTCCAATGCCACCTGCAAATCCATGGCGCGCGGCGCATCGCGCCGATCGAGGGCAAGACGCTGCTGCTTTTCAACCACAAGAGCTACCTCGATTTCGCGCTCAATTTCTTCGCGCTAGGCTCGATCCACAAGTCCGACGGCCGGCACTTGCGGCCGCGCTTCATCGCGGCCAAGGACCACTTCATCGACAACCCGATCATCTATTCCTGGATCGGCCTGGGGAAGGTCATCGAGAACGCCGGGATGATCTTCGTCAACCGCGAGAAGGGCAAGGGGTGGGCCGCGATGCAGGAGGCCGCCGAGAAGCTCGTGAACAGCGACGTCGAGATCGCCGTCTATCCGCAGGGCACCCGCGCCTACTTCATGCGCTCGCCCTCCGGCGAGCGGTTGGACGCGGGCTACTATACAACCTTCACCAAGAAGACCTGGGACCAGCCGCTGGGCCACCTCAAGCCCGGCACGGCGCACCTGATCCTCGACACCCTGCTCGCGCTTAGGCAGCGCGGCGAGAGCAAGCTCAACGTCCTGGTGACGGGGATCATGGGCAGCGCGATCGCGGGGCCGAAGGGCAGCTTCAAGGCGCAGTCGGAGGCGGAAGTGCATTTCAGGATCCTGCCCGTCTGGGAGCTCTCCACCGACTTGGTCGCGGGCGCCGCGGCGCCCCAGGGCCAAGAGCCGCAGACCGAGGCGGAGTGCCTCTACGCGCGGCTCAGCCAGCAGCTGCAGGTCGAGATCGACCGCAAGCTCCTGCAGGCCACCGAATGGCACGCCTATTTATTGCAGCGCCTCCCTGTCGAGCTGGAAAAGCTCGGCATCGCGGGCCCCGAGGTCGCGGCCGCGCTGGAGCGCCTGCGGGCGGCGGAGGCCTCGGGCGACAGCCGTCCCTTCATCCTGCTGGATCGGATTTTTTCGCTGGCGCCGGAGCTGTGGGAGCGTTTCTTGCGGCTCTACATTTCCTTGCAGAGCCAGGAGTCGGACGAGGGATCCTGGAAGGCGCTGCTGCAGGAAGTATCGGAAAGATTGCGGACCCGGTAGGGACGAACCTCGTGTTCGCCCCTACGTCTTCCTCAGGGCCAAGTGGAAGATCTTCATCACCTGCTCTTTACGTTCCGCCAGCATCTCGGGGCTGAGCGGCGGGCGCTGGAAGATGTCCTCCAGGCTGTTGGCGTAGGCGAAGTAGAAGGAGATCGCGCCCATGAAGGTGACGATCAGGTGGTCGGGCTTGAGCTCGGTCGTCATCAGACCCGCGGCCTGGGCCGCCTGCACCAAGGCCTCCATGCGGTGGTAGATCGGTCCGCGGATGTCCTTCCAGATGCTGCGCGAAACGCCGCCTCCCTCCAAGCCGTCCCACATCATCAGCCGGACAAAGGTCTGATTGTGCCCGATGAACTCGTGAAAGATGGTCAGGGCCTCATCGAGCAGGGCCTCGCTCTCCAATTGGAAGGCGCCGCCCCTCGAGCTCTGGCTTAAGCGCACCGCGAACCAGGCCTCCAAGGCCTGCCACTGCTGGATGTGCACCGCGCGGTACAGGCCCTCCTTGGCCCCGAAGTAATGATAGATCATCCGCTTGTTGACCTTGGCCTTCTCGAGGATCTCGCTCAGGCTGGTGCCGAGAAATCCGGCGCGGGCGAAGGCCTTGGTCGCGCAGGCCAGGATGGTCTCGCGCGTCTTCACCGGGTCGCGCTTGAGGCGCGGCTCCTTCGCCTTCCCCGCGCCCGCCCTGCCTTCGCCCTTTTTATTTTTCTTCACTGCCGAATCTCCGATTGACAAATTGCCCGCAACAAACAAGAATGGTAACCGATTGGTTACTTGTAAGGGGGTAACCATGAAACTCGCTATGGAAACTTCATTAAAGCCCGCTCTCGACTGGAAGCAACGGTTATTTTTCCGCTTTTCCCACCCGATCGGGCCGACTTGGCTGTTCACGCCCATCGCCCTGCTCTTGGTCGGAATCTCGCTGGAATGGCAGCCTCGGTCCGCCGGGACGGTGGCCCTGGCCCTGGTCGGCGGACTGCTCTACTGGACCTTCATCGAGTACTTCCTGCACCGCTTCGTCTTTCACCTGGTCAAGGTGAAAGAGCCCTGGCGAACGATGGCCTCGGCGCTGCACATGGCCCATCACCGGGACATGGACGTCCGGGAGTTGGTCATCGCGCCGCCTCTCGTGAGCTTGGGATTCTCTCCCGTCATCTTCTTGGTGGCCCTGGCCTTCACTTGGAGCGTCAGCTTGGCCATGCTGGTGGTGGCCGGCGTGTTTCTCGGCTACGTCTTATACGAATGGGCGCATTACGGGGCCCACCAGTACCAGCCGAAGAACGCCTTCTTCCGCTATCTCAAGCGCTACCACCTCCTGCATCATTACAAGGATCCCAACGGGACCTTCGGGGTGACGACGCCGATCTGGGACTACGTCTTCGGTACCATCTATCGTCCCAAGGCCTAAGTTTTACCACCAACACCCAAGGGGGCGGGTGACACCTTCACCCGCCCCCGTTTTTTTCGGCGCGAAACCAGCGCTTTTCCTTTACAAATCCGAACGGTCATTGCTACAAAGGAATCCTTCCCAGTCTTCCATCCACGCATCCTAATCCAGTGCGAAGGGCTTTGCTCGGGGGCTTTTTACCTGAACGACGTCCGCTTAAGAGGAGCATTCGCATGAAACGCACTTGGATCGCCTTGTCCTGCCTGGCCATGGCCGGCGCCGCTGCGCCGGTCGCCCGCGCCGGAGACATCCGGCATACCTTCGCCGGAGACCCCACCAACAGCTTCTACACCGACGACGCGGGAGGCTCCGTCAATAACGGCGGCAACGACCTCTCCTATTACCTCAATTTGGGCGACGTCGATCAGTCCGCGATCGGCACGCTCTTCGTCTACGCCAACGACGGCATCGCCCAGCGGGTCGACAACGGCTACGCCGAGCAGGACTTCGGCGGCGGGAGCGGGATCCAGCTCTTCGAGCTCTCGGCCCTGCCGCTCAGCGGCGCCGCCGGCGAGATCGGCCTGGCGGACGACTCCCCCCTGACCCCCGTCTCCTTCGTGGGCGGAGAAACGGGCCTGACCGTCCAGCAGGTGACCTACACCTCCGACGCGCCCGGCGACCGCTTCGTGATCGTGGAATACCGGGTGGTCAACAACAGCAGCGGCGCGGTCACGGCGCGCATCGGGCTCTCCAACGACTTCGACGTCGACCTCAAGTCGGCCGACGCGCGGGTGGGCTACGACGACAGCACGGGCATCCCGATGGTCTTCCAGCAGGAGGCCCCGCCGCTCGATCCCACCAACACCACCGTCGGCGTCGGTCTGGTGCGCGGCGCCCTGGCCCAATACCGCCTGGAGAGCTGCAGCGGCGCCTTCGGTTCCTGCCAGATCCTCGAAGACGCCGACGCCGAGCGCGTCGCCTTCTTCAACGGCGTCCTCGGGGAGGTCGGCGATCTGACCGGGGGCATTCCCAATCAAGACTTCGCCGTCACCATCGCCGCCAATCTGGGCAGCATCCCGCCCGGCGAGGGACGCGGGGCGGTCTTCTGCTACACCTTGGGCCAGGGGAACGATTCGGACGAGGGCCTCGCCGACTGCACGCAGGCCGCGCAGGGCTGCGAGGCCTTCTACGAAGACAACATCGCCTTCTGCGGCAACGGCCTCACCAACTTCGGCGAAAATTGCGACGACGGGGACACCAATATCAACGACGCCTGCCCCAGCGGCCCCACCGGCAACTGCGAGCCCGCCACCTGCGGCGACGGCTTCGAGTGGAACCAGGAGGGCGGCACCGAAGAGTGCGACGACGGCAACGCCGTCCTCAACGACAGTTGTCCCAGCGGGCCTTCGGGCACCTGCCAAGACGCGACCTGCGGCGACGGCATCGTCTGGAACACCGACGGCGGCACCGAGGTCTGCGACGACGGCAACGCCAACCAGAACGACGCCTGCTGCGACTGCCAGCCCGCCCGCTGCGGCGACGGCTTCCTCTGGAACCAGCAGGGCGGCACCGAGCAATGCGACGACGGCAACAACGACCTGACCGACGCCTGCCCCAGCGGCCCCGCCGGGACCTGCCGGCCTTCCTTCTGCGGCGACGGCTTTATCCGCCAGGGCGTCGAGGGCTGCGACGACGGCAACAACGCCACCAACGACGCCTGCCCCAGCGGGCCCTCCGGCAGCTGCCAGCTCGCCTTCTGCGGCGACGGCTTCGTCCGCCAGGGCGTCGAGCTCTGCGACACCGCGATCAGCGGCGCGGCCTGCGTCAACAATTGCACCCGCTTCGACAGCTGCGGCGACGGCAACCTGGACCCCGGCGAGGCCTGCGACGACGGCAACAGCAACACCAGCGACGCCTGCCCCAGCGGCAACGCGGGGACCTGCCAAAACGCGGCCTGCGGGGACGGCTTCCTGCGCAGCGGCGTCGAGGGTTGCGACGACGGCAACCTGAGCAACGGCGACGGCTGCAACGCCTCCTGCCAAGTCGAGGGGCCCGGAGGAAATCCTTCGACCAATCCGCCCGCCGCCGTCTGCGGCAACGGCATCGTCGAGGCCGGCGAGCAGTGCGACGACGGCAACCTGGAGGACGACGACGAGTGCTCCTCGCAGTGCTTCCCGCTGCCGGTCTTGCAGGGCGGCGGGACCAGCACCAATTCCCCGCTCAACCCCGACGGGGGCGGTTGTTCGCTCGGCACCGGGACTTCGAGTTTTCCCCCGGCCAGCGGCCTGGGATTCCTCTTCGCAGCGGCGGGCCTGACGGCCTGGCGCCGCAAGCGAGCCTAGGAAATAGGGGGAGCCTATTCCTGGCCCCTCGGCCGAGCCGGCCGGGGGGCTTTTTATTTTTTCCCGGGAAATATTGACCGCTTGACGCCCGGCGCCCCTGGTCTCTATTACGACGCCGCACGTCATGCGATGACCCGCAACAAAGCGGGATCCTTGCCGATTCCAGAATTAGGGGGACCTCGAGGCCGAAGGGCGTCGGGGGCTGCCTGGGGAGCGGAGAAATTCTCCCTTAAATTCACCTTGATAAGGATTTTCACCCATGGGGGCACCACCAGGGGTCGGGGATGCCTCGTCCGCAACTCGACCCGCCCAACATCTCCAGCCCGGCGTCCCGCCCGCGAAGCCCGCGGAGCCGAAGCCGCCCCTGCCGCCCTCGAGTCCCGGGGCCCCGCCGCCGACCGAGGTGAAATACCAACAAAACCCGAACGATCCCCTGCGACTGATGGGGGTCGATGAAAGACGCCTGAAGCTGACCCGCGGGCTGCGTCTCTACCAAGACCGCCACCTCGACACCGCCAAGCTCGAGCTTAAGCCCATCGCCGACAACCATCTCGCCGGCGAAGTCCTGGGCCAGATTAAAAACCATGAGGCCGTCTTCCACGCGCGCCAGCTGGCCTTCGTCCTCAAGGCCTTGGGGAAGGACGCGGCCGGGCCCTGCTCTTTTTCGGAGTCGCAAAGCGCCAAATTGACCCAGGCCATCGAGGCGATCGAATCCCGCCTGATCCTCGACGGCGGGACCGACCTCGACAAGGCCGTCGCCGCCGCGAAGGCGGGCTTCGACCCCGAGGTGCGGAAGGTCTGGGACTGCTTCGCCCAAACCCAGAGGACCCCGCTCGCCGAGCTGGCCGCCGCCTTCCAAGAAACCGACCCCGGCCTGTTGGCCGACCAGCTCCTGCGCCTGGCCGAGATCCACCGCGACCGCAAGCATTTCGGGACCTCCTGGGCCCTGGCGCAGATCGCCGCCGAGTATCCGAACACCGAACCACGCGCGAAGCAATTGAGCGCCTACCTCGAGGGCAAGCGCCTCTCGACCGAATACGTCATCAGCGACATGTTCGACCACGGCGGGAGCTCGATCGCCATCGACCTGCTCGCCCTCGCGCCCAGCGTCGCCCTGACCCGGCGCCTCTCCACCGTGGCCTGGCTGGCCAAGCGCCGCGGCATCGCGCGCGTCCCGATGACGCTCTTGGCCGGCGGCGTCATGCATTGGGGATCGACGAAGGTCTTGAAGGGCCTCACCGGCTTCGACGGAAAAATCATGCCCGGCTCGTGGCGCGAGTTCGGCGGCGAGCTGACCTCCTCCACCCTGCAGAACAGCTTCGCGCTGCTGCTCGCCAACCGAAAGCTCTTCTGGGGCCGTCCGGGTCCGAAACCGGTCCTCGCCGCGGCGGAAGGTGTCGAGGCGACGAAGGCCGCGGAGACCCTCGAGGCGACCGCCGCCCTCGCCAAGCCCAAGCTCGGATTCGCGAGACAGGCCCTGCGCGGCGGCCAGGCCTTCGGGCGCGGCCTGTGGTGGACCACGAAGACAAGCCTCAAGGTAAGCACCATCGGCCTGGGCGATTTGGCGCTGGTCAAGACCCCGCTGCATTATTTCAACGTCCACGACATGACCCAGCGCGGAATGCCGCAATACGCGCTGAAGCTCTTCCCCAAGGCCCGCGAGTCCCGGCAGGTCGTGGCCGAGACCTACGGGGCGCGCAATCTCTACCGAGAATATCAAAAACGCGGCGACGGCGCGGCCAAGCTGCCCAACACGCTGCCCGGCGTCGACCCGGCCCTCGACCTCGACGTCTTCCTCACCCGCCTCGATCCCTCCCTGCAAGGCGACAAGCGCGAGGCGGCCTATGCCGTGCTCGCCGAGGCGGCCTCCAACGGCAAGCTAGGGCTCAACATCCGGCGTTGGGTCCTGCAGAAGCGGAAGCTGGAGGAGTGGGAGGGCGCCAACCGCACCTTCGAGCGCCAGGGCATCCCGCTGCGCTACGACGCGGAGGGTGCGCTTTGTTTCACCGATTCGGAAAGCTACCCTTGCCCCGAGCCCCCGACCAAAAAACCCTGATCGAGCTTTTCCCGCAAAAAAATCAGCCAAGGCCGAAGGCCCTCGCCTTTCGCCCGAGACCGAAACTCGGAGGCCGTCGTGGCGATCCGGGGCGCTTCGTGATATCGACATCGCGTGCTCTACGCCCTGCTCTACCTGGCCTTCGGCATCGCCGCCCTAATCTACAGCGCCTACGTCCTTTGGCAGCGCGGGACCGTGCGCGGCTGGCCGACGACGACGGGGGAATTTTTAGAACGTAAGGTGGAGCGCTCCCCGGACGGCCGCGCGGGACGCACCGCGGCGCCGGCCTTTCAATACGAGGCCCTGGTGAAATACCGCTACCAAGTGGAAGGGCGCGATTACGTTTGCGACCGCCTCTATCGCGTGGGCTGGGTCACGAGCAGCCGGAAAAACCGTCAGGCCCTCCTGGATCGATTGCCGGATCCGCCGGCGGTTCGCTACAACCCCGCCCACCCGCAGGACGCCTGCCTGCTGGCGCTTCCCTTGAGCTCGGCGATATGGGGGCTGGCCGTGGGGGCGGCGGTCACGGTCACCGCCTTGCTCTACCTCGCGGTCAAGCTTTTGGATCGCCCGCCCGCCGGCTGAGCGCCGGGCGCCCGCCCGGCTTAAGACCCCAGCTTTTTCAAAAACTCGTCGAAACGGCGGATCTCGGGACCCATCCGAATCAGAAAGCTCCGCGTCCCCTCGGGCGTTTGGACGGTGAAGGCCCCCGTGCCCTTGCCGCGTTCCTCGACGCGCAGCTCGGCGTCGGATTCCAGCTCGGCCAAGCGCTGCTTGAGCTCGCGGGCCTGCCTGGCCGTCAGCCGTCCCTGCCGGGGCTCGCCGCCGCTGTACATCCCGGTGGAGCTCTCTTCGGGGCGGACGGGGACGTAGCGGAAGCTCACGGCCGCATCCTTCGACCTCTGCTCGAAATGGTATTGGTTGGCGCTGCCGTCGCCGTAATCCAAGGTCCAAAATGCGCGGAGGGCTTCCTCGGCGAGGCCCGGTGGGGGCACGAGCCAGAAACCGAACAAGAGCAGGCAGCGAGAAATTTTCAGCTTCATTGGGACCTCCGTTTGTTACCGCGCCGCGTTCGGGACTCCCGGCCGCGGCGCGGGCAGCAGGACCATCAAGACAAAACCGGCCAGGATCATCGCCAGGCAGAGCAGCTGCCCCATCGAGAGGGGGCCCAGGATCGTCCCCAGCTGGGGATCGGGCTCGCGGAAGAACTCGACGATGAAGCGCAGGACCCCGTAGCCGACCAGCAGCATGCAGGAGACGTAGCCGTCCTTCTTTTGCAGGCGCGAGGTCGCGTAGAGGATCAGCCATAAGATCGGCCCCTCGAGGAAGGCCTCGTAGAGCTGCGAGGGGTGCCGCGGCCTCGGCCCCCCGCTCGGAAACACCATCGCCCAAGGCGCGTCGCTGACGCGGCCGTAGAGCTCGCCGTTGATGAAGTTGCCGATGCGCCCGAAGCCCAAGCCGATCGGCGCGCAGAGCCCGACGTTGTCGGCGACGTGATAGAAGGGCAGCTGCACCCGCCGCGCGAAGAGGTACATCGCCAAGATCGTCCCGGCCAGGCCGCCGTGGAAACTCATCCCGCCGTGCCAGATCGCCGGGATCTCCCAAGGGTGCTCGAGGTAGAATTGCGGGTTGTAGAAGACGACGTAGCCCACGCGCGCCCCGAGGATGAGGCCGTAGAAGCAATAAGTGACCAGCAACGAGACGTCGCCCGCCTGCGGCAGGTGGAACAGGCCCCGGCGGTAGCGATAGCGCAGCAGGAAATATGCGCAGGTGAAGCCGAGCAGGTACATGAAGGCGTACCAGCTTAAGCCCACGGGTCCGACGCGGAACAGAAAGGGGTCGATTTGCGGAAAGGCCAAGGCCGCTGGCGGCATGCAAAACTCCTCCGGCTATTCTTAACGTTCGGGAACGCTTCGGCAAAGCAAACAATCTGGCCGGTGCTCAAGAAAATCCCCTTCGCGAAAGCCGCGTCTGGCTTCATTTTCCCAACTTTTTGCCGGCGCCGAGAGATTTTCCGTTGACCACAGCATCTAGTTATGACAAGACGGAAAAGATACAAGATATTGTGGTTTTTCTTCCCAGGTTCTATAATCAAAAAACTAAAAATTGTTGAGTTTTAGGGGTTTATGGCGTCTTGCCGCCCCGCGTCACTTCATCATCTCGAGGAGGATCCCCATGACCGTGAAGGCCCTACCGTCCGTCCGCTCCAATCGCCGCGCCGCTACTACCGGCAAGGGCAAGGGACTGAAGATCAACCGCCGCTACACCGAGGCCGGCAAAGACCCGCTGGAGTCCCTCTCCTACGAGTACCGCACTTCGGTCATCACCAATCCCGACGGCTCGGTGGTCTTCAAGATGGACAACGCGGAGATCCCCAAGGGCTGGAGCCAGCTGGCCACCGACATCATCGTCTCGAAGTACTTCCGCAAGGCGGGCGTGCCCAAGACCGGCCGCGAGACCTCGGCCAAGCAGGTCGTGCACCGCATCGCCCACAGCATCCGCGTCGCGGGCGAAAACCTGGGCGGCTACTTCGCGAGCCCGGAGGACGCGCAGGCCTTCGAGGACGAGCTGAAATACCTCCTCATCACCCAGCGCGGGGCCTTCAACTCGCCGGTATGGTTCAACTGCGGCCTCTACCAAGAATACGGCATCGAGGGCTCGGGCGGTAACTACTTCTGGAACCCGAAGGACGGCAGCATCGGCACCACCGTCAACTCCTACGAGCATCCGCAGTGCTCGGCCTGCTTCATCCAGGCGGTCGACGACGACCTGATGAGCATCTTCGACCTGGCCAAAAACGAGGCGCGCCTCTTCAAGTACGGCTCGGGCACGGGCTCCAACTTCTCCAAGATCCGCGGCCACCAAGAGAAGCTCAGCGGCGGCGGCACCTCCTCGGGCCTGATGAGCTTCCTCGAGGTGCTGGACCGCGGCGCCGGCGCCACCAAGAGCGGCGGCACCACGCGGCGCGCGGCCAAGATGGTCTGCCTCGACATGGACCACCCCGAGATCGTCGACTTCATCAACTGGAAGGTCCGGGAAGAGCGCAAGGTGGCGGCCCTGATCGCCGCCGGCTACTCCAGCGACTTCAACGGCGACGCCTACCGCACGGTCGGCGGGCAAAATTCCAACAACTCGGTGCGCGTCACCGACGAGTTCATGAACGCCGTGACCGAGGACAAGGAGTGGAAGACCTACATGCGCACCACCGGCGCGGTGGTCGACACGCTGCAGGCCCGCGACCTCTTCAAGCAGATCGCCTTCGCCGCCTGGGCCTGCGCCGATCCCGGCGTGCAGTACGACAGCACGATCAACAAGTGGCACACCTGCAAGAACACCGGCCGCATCAACGCCAGCAATCCCTGCTCCGAGTACATGTTCTTGGACGACACGGCCTGCAACCTCTCCTCGATCAACCTGACCAAGTACTTGAACGAGGACGGCAGCTGGGACGTCGAGGGCTACCGCCACGCGATCCGCACCCTGATCCTGGCGCAGGAGATCCTGGTCGACTTCAGCTCCTACCCGACCGAGCGTATCGCGCAGAACAGCCACGACTTCCGCCCGCTGGGCCTGGGCTACGCCAACCTGGGCTCCGCCCTGATGATCCAGGGCATCCCCTACGATTCCGAAGAGGGCCGGCAGACCGCCGCGGCGCTCACCGCCATCCTCTGCGGCCATGGCTACGCAACCTCCGCCGAGATCGCGGCCGCCAAGGCGCCCTTCCCCGGCTTCGAGATGAACCGCGAGCCCATGCTGGAAGTCATCGGCATGCACCGGGACGCCGCCTACAAGATCGACGGCGCCGCCTGCCCCGCCGAGCTGCTGAAAGCCGCCCAAGAAGACTGGGACGACGCCCTCAAGCTGGGCGAGCAGCATGGCTACCGCAACGCCCAGGCGACGGTCCTGGCGCCCACCGGCACCATCGGCCTCTTGATGGACTGCGACACCACCGGCATCGAGCCCGACTTCGCCCTGGTGAAGTTCAAGAAGCTGGCCGGCGGCGGCTACTTCAAGATCATCAACCAGTCGGTGCCCGCCGCGCTCAAGAAACTGGGCTACTCGGCCCGCGAGATCGCCGACATCGTCACCTACGTGCGCGGCACCTCCAGCCTGCACGGCGCGCCGCACGTCAACCGCGACAGCCTGCACGCCAAGGGCTTCACCGAGAGCGAAATCGAGAAGATCGAGGGCACGCTGGAAGGGGTCTTCGACATCTCCCAGGCCTTCAGCGCCTGGAACATCGGCGACGAGACCCTGCTGCGCCTGGGCTTCAAGAAGGAAAAATACAAGGATCCCTCCTTCAACCTGCTCTCGGCCTTGGGCTTCAGCGCCGCGCAGGTCACCGAGGCCAACGACGTGATCTGCGGCCGCATGACCATCGAGGGCGCGCCGCACTTAAACCCCGACCACCTGCCGATCTTCGACTGCGCCAACAAGTGCGGTCCATACGGCAAGCGCTTCCTGGCCCCGATGAGCCACGTCCGGATGATGGCGGCCACCCAGCCCTTCCTCTCGGGCGCCATCAGCAAGACGGTCAACCTGCCGGAAGAGGCGAGCGTCGAGGACATCGAGGAGATCTACATGGAGGGCTGGAAGCTGGGCCTCAAGGCGGTGGCCCTGTACCGCGACGGCTGCAAGCTGAGCCAGCCGCTCTCCACCAAGAGCGACAAGAAGGAAGAAGCGAGGGAAGAGACCTCGGCGGTCGCGGCCGCGCCCGCCCTGCAACGCCGCCGCATGCCCCGCAAGCGCCGCGGCTTCACGCAGGAGGCGCGCGTCGGCGGCAACAAGGTCTACCTGCGCACCGGCGAGTACGAAGACGGCACCCTGGGCGAGATCTTCATCGACATGCACAAGGAGGGCGCCGCCTTCCGCAGCATGATGAACTGCTTCGCGATCGCGGTCTCCCTGGGCCTGCAGTACGGCGTGCCGCTCAAAGAGTTCGTCGACGTTTTCACCTTCACCCGCTTCGAGCCGCAGGGGCCGGTCGACCACCCGAACATCAAGTTCGCGACCTCGATCATCGACTTCATCTTCCGCCTCTTGGGGCTGGAGTACATGGGCCGCACCGACCTGGTGCAGGTGAAGCCCAATGACCAGCAGCTCCTGGACCTGGCCAGCGCCAAGGCGCAGATCGAGAAGGTCGCCGAGCCGACCGCCAAGCCCTCCTCGCCGCCGCAGCTGGCGGTGATCCAGGGCGAGCGCGCCGAGCCCGTCGAGGGCAAGGCAGAAAACACCTTAAGCGACCACCTCTCCACGATGATGGGCGACGCCCCCTTCTGCGACCAATGCGGCCACATCACGGTGCGCAACGGGGCCTGTTACAAGTGCCTGAATTGCGGGAATTCGATGGGGTGCTCGTAAAAGGAGAAATAATTATGACAATATATGAATGGATTCGGGATGGAGATTATATATATAAACCAGGCCATCCTCCTGGACCTGCGCTGGAACAAGAATACTCCGATAAAGAACCAAACCTAATTTTTCATCCAGCCCCTGCTGTGTTTAGCCAGGATCGAAAATACATAGGTGTAATAGAAAAAAGCGCGGACTTAAGTAATACTATTAAAATAAAATCATTCTGAATAATAATCCGATAAATGAGTTTATATTAAACCCCGCCCACCCTGAAGTGCGCGGGGTTTTTTACGGTTCTTTAATCTCCGCCTCGACCAATTTCCCCAACAGCACCAGGCACTCCTGCCACCCGACGTAACAAGCCTCGGCCGGGATGATGTCCGGCACGCCCTCTTGCACGACCTGCAGCTCCGTCCCGCAGGACACCGGTTTCAAGGTGACGATCGTCTCCATCAGGCCGGGCAGATTCGGGTCGTCGAATCGGTCCGTGTAGCGCAGACGCTCGTTGGGCACCAGCTCGAGGTACTCGCCGCCGAAGGAGTGGCTCTGTCCGTTAGAGAAATTCGTGAACGACATCTGGTAGCTGCCGCCAACCTTGGCGTCGAGGCGATGGACCTGGGCAGTGAAGCCGTTGGGCGGCAGCCACTTAGCCAGGGCGGCGGGGTCCAGGAAGGCGCGGTAGACGCGCTCGGGCGGGGCTCGAAAGACGCGGTGCAAACGGATCGTATTCGGCATGAGGGACTCCTTGCTCTTGGTGAGCCGGAAGGATAAGTCCCTCCTTCCCGAAAATCAAAGGCCCTCGCCCGCCGCCCTTCCCTTTTTTTCCGCGATCCCTTAACCTTTCTACAAGT
Organism: Deltaproteobacteria bacterium PRO3; assembly: GCA_030263375.1. Lineage (NCBI taxonomy): Bacteria > Deltaproteobacteria > Deltaproteobacteria bacterium PRO3. The sequence continues at coordinate 23,552 of SZOV01000018.1, read as the reverse complement.
CCGCCCACTCATAGGGCTTTGGGGAGCCGTCGAGCGCTCCAGCTCCCCAAGAAGGCCAAGGTCATGAAATTAGCTAAAATTTGGAATTTACTCGCGGTTTTCCCCGCCGTCGCGGGCCTCACCGCCTGCGAGACCCTCTTCATCGACGAGTGCTACGACCCCTATTACGGGTACTATTACTGCGACGATTACGACGACATTTACACCATCCAGGCCGCCATCGACCTGGCCCAGCCGGGCGACACCATCTTCCTCAAGCGGGGCACCTACTCCCCCTCGACCAACGGCGAGTACTTCCCGATCTTCCTGAAAAACGGCGTCAGCCTGAAGGGCGAGGATCCCGAAAACACCATCATCGACGCCGAGGGCTACGACCAGGTCCTCAACCTCTTCAACTACAACAGCGGCGTCATCTCCAACCTGATGATCACCAACGGCAACACCGACTTGGGCGGCGGCATCTATGCCGAAAACTCCAGCGGCATCCTGAGCAACCTGATCGTCGTCGGCAACCGGGCCAGCGAGGCCGGCACCGGCATCTACCTGCGCAATTCCGACGGCCTCATCCTGAACAACCTCATCGTCTACGGCAACGCCAGCAGCGGCGACACCGGCAACGACGGTCCGGCCCAGGTCGAGAACGACGATTCCACCGTCACCTTCAACAACAACGTCGTGGCCTTCGGAGACTCCGACGGCGTCCGGCTCAACTTCGGCGCCGACGGCGTCTACGAAAACAACATTTTCTACCAAAACGGCTTCGCCGGCGAGGGCGCCGGTTTCGCCGACACCGACCCCGTCACCGCCGCGCAGATCCAATACAACATCTGCTTCGGCAACTCCGCCTCCGACTTCTACCTCAACGGCCTGGACCTGACGGCCGCGGAGGCCAACAACCTGGACGGCTCGGACCTGATCTCGAACAACTTCTCGTCCGACCCGCTCTTCTTCGACCCGACGGGCGGCGATTTCTTCCTGCAACCCGGCTCGCCCGCCATCCAGGCCGGCGATCCCAGCCCCAGCTTCAACAACCCCGACGGGACGCGCAACGACATCGGCGCCTTCGGCGGGCCCTTCGCCCGCTGATCGCGCCTCCCGCGGCGCGGCGCCTTGTACAAAACAAGGCGGGGCTTGGTGACTTCCATCCTCAGTCTTAGGCCCTCGTCCGGCGCGCGCGAGGCCTCCATTCCCGATCGCGGCCCCGCCTTCTGCACAGAATTATTCGTTTCCTCCCTCCACGAGACCCGCTGAAAATTTTTTTTCTCCCGCCCCCGCGAAGCCCGCGCGGAAAAAAATTTCTTGGCGATCGTTTTTTTTCGCCTGCCCGCCGACGCGCATTTTTGGCCATCGTCCCGGCGCCGCCGCCCCTCCGGCCGAAAAAACCCCGCCCGCGGCCGCGCAACTTTTTTGGAAAATTTTCGGAGACCGCGCACCGGCCGCCTGGCGCCGCCCTTGGCACGCGCTTTGCTTTCGCCACAAGCGGAATGAAGGAAGGGGCGTCACTGAAACCATAACCGTCTCTTTTAGGGGAGTGTAGGATGAACAAGCGCAACTTTCTTTTCATGGCGGCCCTGGCGATGGGCCTTTTCTTCCAATCGATCGAGGCGGAGGCACGCTATAGCGAAATCCCTCCGGCCTCCGATGCCGTCCTCGAGGACGTCCCTGTCGAGGAGGATGAGGGGCCTTCCGACAAGGTCTGCTTTTGCCACAATATCAACCATAACCCCCACACCATCTGCACGGCCAACCAGGCCTTGATCAACGCGCACATGGCGCATGTGAACGGCGAGATCCCCGGCGTCGAGGATGCCTTGGGCGTTTGCCCGGGCGATGAAGTCCCCGGCGAAGAGGAAGAACCCGGCGAGGAAACCGAAGAGCCCTGCGAGGAGGGCGAACACGAGGAGCCCGGGAACGAAGGCGAAGAGCCGGCGGACGAAACCGAAGAGCCCGGCGACGAAGGCGAAGGCCCCACGGACGAGGGAGAACAGCCCTCCGACGACGCGGAAGAGCCCGGCGACGAGGAAGAGCCGCCTTCGGATGAGACCGAGGAACCGACGGAAGAAGGCGAGGATACTCCGGCGGCGGAGGAAGAGACTCCCTCGGAGGACGAGCTAAACGGAATCCCCGAAGCGACCAAGGTCGACGGCTTCGAGGCCGACGGCGAGATCGCGGTGGATGAGGCTAACAGCCCCTTCGATTACCCCGCCTGGTACTTCGAGGGCAGCGGCAACATGGGCTGCGCCCTGGGCGGCGCCGGCAGCGGCACCACCGACCTGGCGCCTTGGGCCCTCTTCGCCGCGGCGCTGATGATTTCGCCCTTACGCCGGATCCGAAAGAAGTAGTTTCAGAGGAGAAGTGGTAAGGGAATGGGTCGTCGCGCAAGCGGCGGCCCTTTTTTTTACAGTTCGAGTCCCTGCTCGGCGAGGGCGCGCCCCACGCCGGGATCCTCGCCCATCTTCCGGTACCAGCGCAGGAGGTTGGGATACTCCGTCATCGGCCGCGGCAGTCGCTTGTTCCAGCGGAACAGCGCGAAGAGGTAGGCGTCGACGACCGTCCTCCGCCCCTCCAAGACCCAGTCGCGTCCCGCCATCTGGCGCTCCATGAGGTCCATCTGCTTGTAGATCTGCGCCTGAACATGTTCCTTGACGGCGGCATGCTGAGCCGGATCAGGGTGGTAACGGGCGGTCAGGAAGAAGGGATAGAAGGCCGGGTGGACGTTGCCACCCAAGTGCGAGATCCATTGGTTCATCTCGTAGCGCGCGCGGATCCCCTCGCCGGGGCCGAGCCGGGCCTCGGGGAATTTCTCCGCGAGGTAGGTTAAAATCGCTCCGCACTCGGTGAGCGTCGCGCCGTCGTCCTCGATCAGGGCGGGGACTTTGCCGAGGGGGTTGATCTTGAGGTACTGCGCGTCCTGCAGCAGCTCGCGATCGATCTTCCAGATCTCGAAAGGTTTGCCGATCCAGTGCAGGGCGATGTGCGGCGCCAGGGCGCAACTGCCGGGCATGTAGCAGAGTTTCATTTCGCATCCTCCTTTTTTTCGGCGGCCTTCTTGGCCTCATCCGCTTGCTTCTTGGCCTCCTTTTCGGCCTCCTCCCGCTCGCGCTCCTCCCACTCCTCCTTGTCCTCGGCCGACATCGGCGAGATGCGAAGGCTGCCGAAGTCAAAACCGAAGTTGACGCCGGTGCCGGTCCCCTTGATGTTGAGCGAGATGTCGTCCTTCGAAAGCGACTGCCCGATCCGCGACTTCACCGCCCCGCCGTGACCGCCGACCGAGGCGTATTTGCCATAAAGCTCTTCGAGCTTTTTGACAGGAGAGAATTTCCCCGAGCCGTTGGCGATGTTGTTCTTCCCGAACTGGACCCCGCCGCCGTGGGTGCGGATCTTGACGTCGGCCTTCTGCCCGTTACTGCAAGTAATGGTCCCCTCGCCCTTGCCGGATTTGTAGAAGACGGCCCAGCTGCGCAGCTCGAAGGCCATCGTGCACTGGACCTTGCCCTTGGCCTTGCCGGACTTCGCGTCCTTGGACTCCTCTTTGGCGTGTCCGGCCGATGGAAGGGCCAGACAAAGAAGGGACGCCGCTGTCACGAGACCACGTTTCAAGAATGTTCGCATGGCCGACTCCTGGAAGTTGTGGGCTTCGATTGTACCCGGATTGACGGGGAAGGGAAGCCGGCAATGAGACGCCGTAAAAAAACTCGGGACCGGAGGCCCCCGCCGGGTTTATACCTGGGCCAGCCAAGGAGGCCGCTATGCGTCGCCCAATGCTTCATTTATGGATCGCCCTGCTCTGCCTGATCTCCCTCGCCGCCTGCCAGCGGAGCGCGCCGCTGCGCCACCAGTTCGAGGCATTCTCCCGCGGCCTCAACCAATGCAGTCCGGCGGACGAAAACTGCACTTATCTGAAATTCTCCTACCCCGTCTTTACCCAGGGGCCGAATCCCGCCGGGCTGAAGGCGATTAACCGGCGCGTCATGGACTTTCTGCTCGCCCCCACCGGGGAAAAGAAGGCGGACAATCTGGAGGGCTTCGCCGCGGACTTCTTCGCGGACTTCCAGGCCTATCGCCGGCAATTCTCCAACGCGCCCCAAGTTTGGAGCCTGGAGCGCAACGTCGACGTCCTAGTCGAGGACCCCAAGATTCTCAGCCTCTCCTTCCGGGAGACGCAGTTCCTCGGCGGGGCCCACCCCAACTCGAGCCGCACGCTGGTCAGCCTCAATCCCGAGAACGGCGCACCCTACACGCTGGACGAGCTCCTGCTCCCCGGCTACCTCGACAAGCTGAACGCCTTGGGCGAAAAGAAATTCCGTGAGGTCCGAAAGATCCCCGAGGGCCAGGGCCTGGAGGAGGCCGGCTTTGACTTCCCCGGCGGGAAGTTTCGGCTCAACGAGAACTTCGCCGCGGGCGCCGACGGGCTGATCTTCTATTTCAATCCCTATGAGGTCGCGGCCTACGTCTACGGGCCTACCGAGGTCGAGATCGGCTACGCCGAACTCAAGGACCTCATCAACCACAAGGGCCCGTTGCGCGACTTGGCCAAATAAGCCTCACTTCGAGTCGGGCTCGAGGTACTCCGGATTGTTGAGGAAGAAATCCCGATGCTCCGAGGGGGGCGTCTCCCACTTCAGCTGCTTCGCGTCCAGGACCGAGGTCGGGTAATCCGTAAACATCACGACGATGCGCAGGCCGTCGGTGTACCAGGTGTCGTCCATGAAGTTTTTCCGAGGATGCTCGTAAGTGTATTCGCCCACGCCCTTGACGTAGCCGAAGCTGCCGATGGCCTCCGAATACAGCAGGTCTTGCAGGACGAAGTCGCGGGCCTCGTCAACGTCGGAGTCGATCTTGTGCGTCATGAAGAAGGGCGACTTGAGGGTCCCCCGAATGCCGATGTCGCGGCTGATCGTGCCGATCCAAACGGGCTTGCCCAGGTAACGCAGCGGGGTCATCCACAACCGGAGGTGATTGCGCTGATGGATGGTCCGCCGGGGCTTCTGGAAGGACATGTCCTGCCCCCGCCCGAAGAGGTAGAGCTTGCTCATCGGGGCGTTTTCGTATGGCGTGTGAAAGAAAAAGGCCTTGAACATCTTCCAGGACGAACCCTTGTCCTGCGCCGCCGTCTCCTTCCAACCGCGCCGGATAAAGCTGGTGATCAGGTCCTCGTCGTCCCCGACGAAGACCAGGTTGACCGCGTCTCCCTTGCCGCCCTGGCCCTTCTTGTTGAAGGTGCAGCAGGGATAGGCCTCCAGCTCTTTGCGCAGGGTGGTCAGATCGACCTCGCGGATCTCCTCGGGCTTGTAGAGCTTGTCGAAATCCACCGTTTGGAAATCGGCCTTCAGGCCCGGCACCGGCACCACGAAGGAAAAGCGCTTCAAGTCGTCTTCGGCCAAGAGCTCGACGCTGACCTCCTTGGCGCCTTGGTCGACATTGACGTAGACGAAGCCCTCGGTGGTCTTCCCGGGCGGCGCGTAAAAATCGATCTGCTGGTCGTTGAAATACTCGTCCATCTTCGCCTGGTCGCGCTTGGCGTGGCCGAAGTGGTGCCGGTAGGCCGCCTCGTTGGGCGAGTAGTAATCCGGGTCCATGGCGATGGGCATAAGCCAGTACGGCTTCACGTCGTCGTTGACCACCTTCAGCCAGACCGGCTGGATCCGCTTTTTCGCCAGCGGCACGCCGAAGTAATATTTGCTCTCCTTGTCGCTCAGCGCCGCGACGGAGACCTTCAGCTTGCCTTGCTCCTGGGTCTGGACGCGCTGGTGGAACTCGGCGTCCCGGGAGGAATGGGGACGAAACTTCGCGCAGGCGCCGCCGAGCAGCGGCAGGAGAAGGGCGAACAGCAGCGCCCGGCGTAGTCGTTTCATGGCCATCCTGGGTGTTTTCCTTCCGTGGGAATTTGGGGTATTTTGCCGGGGAAGCTCGAAAACGCCAACCGAAATCCAAAGAAAGGCCCCTATGCCCCGTCTCATCCCCCATCCCACCGTCATCCCGGCCGTCGGCAACAAACCCAAGGTCATCCGCGAATACGTCGGCAGGGCGAACACGGGCACCCAGGCCTTGAGCCTCGCCCACATGCAGAGCCCGGCGGGTTGGACCGAACCCGGCCAACGGCCGGAATTCGACGAGTACACCTTGGTCCTGAAGGGAGCGCTGACTGTGGAGTTCGAGGGCGGCAGCCTGAAGGTCGGCGCGGGCCAGGCGGTGATCGCCGCCAAGGGCGAGTGGGTGCGCTACAGCAGCCCCGACCCGGAAGGGGCGGAATACATCGCCCTCTGCCTGCCGGCCTTCTCCCCGCAGACCGTACACCGCGACCCAGAGCGATAGCGCTGACCGGCTGCGGCAAAGGGAACATTTCTCAAGCCTAGGTGTTGCAGCCGTCCGCCCCGCCCGCCTGCTGCTCGCAGGCCTGGGGGTCGGCGGTCTCCGCGCAGAGCGTGTTGTAGTAATTGCACAGGGAGTGGTTGAACTCGATGTCGGTGATATCCGTGGGTCCCGAGACGGGATTGCCGAAGGTGATGTCGAGCTCGGTCTCGACGTGCCGGTAGAAATAGGTCTTGTAGGTGCCGCCCTCGAAAACGACCGTCACCTGGTTGGGCAATTTTGGAATCAGGTCGTTGGTGTTGACCACGCGCCAACTGGTCGCGACGTTGGGGTCGTAGGTGCCGAGCCCGAACTTGGGATTGCCGGCCCGCGGGCCGGCGAAGCTATACATGACGGGAGAAGAGAAGGGCGTCGCCTTGGCCAATTCCGGCGCCGCCAGCACCGCCAGCGCCCCGCCGAGACTGTGACCGGTCACGTAGAGCGCCGTGAAATCCCCCGACTGGGCCAGTTGATTCACCGTCTGGACGATCTCGGCGTGGATCGTCGCGTAGACGCTCGTGAAGCCCTGCTCCGTCAGGCCCCCGCCGGCGAGAAAGGGATAGGGCACCTGCCCCAGCTGCGCGTCGTCGAACCACTCGACGACGGTCTTGGTGCCGCGGAACACGACATAGATATTCGGACCCTGGGTCGCGACGTAGGCGATGGGCACCATGCCGCCGAAATTCTCTCCCTCGAAGGGCTCGTCGGTCAGGTAGGTCTGCACCAGGGTGTAGGGGGCGGGGAGCGAGAAGGGCTGCCCGTTCTCGAAGTCGTTCAACATCTGGTAGGCCTGGAGATCCAATCGGGCCAATTCCAGGGCCAGGTTGAGGCTGAAATTGTCGCCCGAGTCCGGAGCTGAGGCGCCGAGGTCCCCGCCGCCGCCGCTGTTGCCCAGTCCCGTGTCGGGAGGCGTTCCGCCGCAGGAGGAGAGCGTCAAGAGACCCGCAAAAAGAAAGGCCGCCGCGCGGCCGCGCATGGATGGATTGGACATGAACACCCCTCCGAGATGGGCCTAGTTTAGCCGCGCGACAAGGGGCTTCCAAGAAAATATCTGCACAGAATTCTCCTTCTCGAAGATCGAACAACTGAACGCCATGAAAAATAACGGATTTTCAGGACACACCGATTCTTGCCCCAGCCACGGAATCTTCATCTCCTTTTAATACGAAACTTTGGAGCCCCCAAGTGCCGAAAAAGGCCCCACAGGGTTGAAATTCGGGGTAAAGGGCCCTTTGGCCCTTGATAATTCCGGGTGCTTGTCGCTATCCGTGGCGGCATCTATTTGTTCCGAGGTCACCTATCTAAAGGGGAGTTTCACGATGTTCTCACTGAAAAACCTGTGTGTCTCTTTGTCCCTGGGTCTTGCTCTGGCCGCCTGCAGCGGCGGCGGGGCCCCGAACGCCACCAACAACAACAGCGCGGTGACCGCGAGCCAACCGCAGTCCTCGACCCCCGAAAAGGTCTCGACGGCGCAAAACCCCTCGGAGTTGCCGGGCACGATCAAAGAGCACGGCAAGGGCAGCCGCAAGACGCCCAACGTCGCCGCCAGCACCAAAGAGATGTTGCCTTTCCGCTTCTACAATCTGGCGGGCTACAAGGTCTGCACCACCGGCACCTCGGCCAAGGATTCTTATAAGAAGACGCTCTTCATCAATCTGGCCGCGCCCAGCGAGGAATGCGGTAGCGATCCCAAGAAGATGTATACCTTGATTTTGCCGATGTCCGTGGTGAAGAGTAAAAACCTGATCATCACTCCGGGGATGAAGGTCGAAAAAGGCGTGGCCATCACCGAAAAGGACCGCGGCAACGACCGCCTGGTCTCCTTCATCGAGACGGACATCTACAACGGCAGCCTGAAGATCCAATAATTTTGCCGAAACCGAAGGCGTCCGGGGAGGCGCCTTCTTACCCGCGATCACCGGCGCTTCAGAAATAGAGCCTTCGCGCTCCCCTCGGGTAAGGGTCTGAAGCCGTGGGTGGATACCCCCGAGACGATCGGGGGGATTATTTGTAAGGCCCCATTTGCACTCCCTTTCGGGGGTGCCCCATTTGTCTTACGATTCACAGGTCGCCCCTTGGGGCGATAGTTTCGGCGTAGCGCTCCCCCTCCAAGATGGTTTCTCTGTTTCAAAAACTGACCCGGAAGAAACACATCTTGGAGTCTTTTTATCAAAGCATCGAAAAATTCGTGCTCCCCGACGGGACGACCCTGCGGAAATTCATTCCCGGCATCGACGGCCTCTCGATCCGCGACTTCGAGCAGCGCCTCGAAGAATATCTCGAGGACTGCCGCCAGTTCCTGCTCCACGGCGACCGCGAGTTCCTCCCCCAGCTCCACCGCCAAGTCCCCAAGAACGCCGAGGGGGAGATGCGCGACGTCTACCTCTCCAGCCTCCGCGACAAGGTGATTCAGAAGGCCCTCGCCCTGGTCCTGTGGCCGGAGTTGGACGCGGGCTTCGCCCCCAACCTCTACTCCTACCGCTGGGATCCCCGCTTTCACCAGGGCGCCGCCCTGAAGCGGGCCCGGGGCTTCCTCAAGCGGCACGGCTGCGGTCTGCGCCTCTTCAAGACGGACATCCAGAGCTACACCGAGCACATCCGCCACGACCTGCTGCTGGAGAAATTCGCCGCGCGCTTTCCGGGCGAGCCGGAGCTGCTCGGCCTGCTGAAGACTTTCCTGAGGCAAAAGCGCTACTTTCGCGGCGAGCTCGTCGTCCCCGACCTCGGCGTCCCGACCGGCTCCCCGCTGACCCCGCTGCTGGCGAATTTCTATCTCGAGGACCTCGACCACCGGATGTACCGCGAGCGCATCTTCTATCTCCGTTACGGCGACGACATCCTGGCGATGGATCCCGACGCGGGCCGGATCGAAGCCGCGGCGCGCGAAATCGAGGCCTGCGTGACGGAGCGGGGCCTGAAGCTCTCTCCCGACAAGACGCTGCTGCAATCCGCCGACAAGCCCTTCCATTACCTGGGATACAAGTTCGACCGCGGGCGCATCCGGGTCGGCGAGAAGGCGCTCCGCCGCTACCGCGAATGGATCAAGTCGCGGCTCACGCGCGAGAGATACCGTGACTCGCCCAATCGCAGCCCCGAGGAGAGGCGGGCCCTGCTGCGCCGAATCCTGAAAGATCTACAAATCGAGATGGGGCACGCCGACAACCTGCTGGCCTGGATCAAGAGTTTTCCCTTCCTCGACGACGACCGGGACTTGCGCGAGCTGGACCGCTTCGTGAAGGACCGGATCCGGATCTGCGTCACCCGCGAGGTCACGCCGAAGAACCGGCAAAAGGTCCCGGAGGCCTGGTTTCGCGAGGAAAAATACCGCAGCTTCTCCGGCGCCTACCACCGCGTCCGCCACCGGCGTCCCTTGGGGCCTTATCAGGATTGGGAGCGATATTTCTCGGAGGCCGAGGAAAGGCCGAAGCCGGCGCCGCTGCTCAGGCCCCTGCATCGGCTGCGCCGTCTGGCGCGCTGGCTTCGGGAGGCCCTGGCCTCCGGAGCAGGTCCCGATAATACGCCGAGTGCTTGAGCAGGTAGAAGTGGCTACCCTGGGCCTCGATCCGGCCCTCGCGCAGCACCGCGATCCAATCCGCCTGGAATTCGGGGACCGGGCGGTGCGAGATCATGAGGACCGTCTTGCCGCGGAACCACTCCCCCATCTTCTCCAAGGCCTGGCGTTCCGATCGGGGGTCCATCGAGGCGGTGGGCTCGTCGAGCAGAACGATCGGGGCCGGGCGCCGCGCCGCGCGCAGCAGCGCGACCTTTTGCAGCTCCCCTCTCGAGAAGCCGAGCCCGCCGCTGCCCATCGCCTCGCCGAGCTTCTTGTGGCGCCGCGTGAGCTTGCGGTCTATCCCCAATTGCCGCGTCCAGCCGAGCGTCCCTTCCACCTTCGCCGCCCAATCGGCCTCCTCCGCGAGGTAGAGGTTCTCCATCACGCTGTCCTCCGCGTGCAGCTCCTCCTGCAGGACGACGGTGAAGAGGCTCCGCAGGTCGCGCAGGCGGAAGCGCTGGACGGGGATTCCGTCGACGCAGACGCTGCCGCGCTCCGGGTCATAGAGGCGCAGCAGGAGATTGAGCAGGGTCGATTTCCCGCTCCCGCTGGCGCCGACCACGAGGAGCCGTCGCCCGGCCTTGGCCTTCAAGTTCAGGTGCTTCAAGCCCGGCCCACCGCCCGGATAGGAAAACCAGACGTTGCGAAACTCGAGGTCGCCGCGAATCTCGCGGGCCTCGACGGGATGGGCGGGCTCAGGCAGCGGCGCGTGGTTTTCGTAGACCGAAAAGACGGTGCGCACGCCGATCTTTCCGGCCTGCAGGAAGGCGCTGGCCCGCACAAACTCGGCCACCGGGTAAAGCAGCATGCTGAGATAGATGACGTAGGCCATGACGTCGCCCTGGCTGAGCTTGCCTTGGATGATCTGGGCCCCTCCGTACCAAAGCGCACCCAGGACAATGATCGCGGTGAGCAAGTGGATCAGGATGTTGTTGCCGGCGTAGACCATGGTCCGCTTGAGGCGGAAGGCCAAATCGCCCTGCAACAGCTCGTCGAGGCGGCGGACTTCCTTTTCTGGGTTGCCGAAAACCTGGAAGATTCTAATCGAGCTGTAGACGCGCTGCAGGACCTGCAGAATTTGGTCGTTCTTGGTCTGCAGCTGAGAGGCGACCTCGCTCATGTAACGATTGAGCCGGCGGATGTAAATCGCGACGAGGGGAGCCAAGAGGAGAAGGATCAGGGTCAATTTGAGGTCGATGAAGGCCGCGGCGATGACGATCAAAGCGATCAGGACTAGGGTGCGCAGGCAGGTGTAGGCGAAGGTCTCGACCAGGAGCTTGATCATGGTCGTGCTGTAGGTGAGCTTCGAGAGCAGGCGGCCCGGCCCGTTCTTCTCGAAGTAATCCAGCGGCAGCGAGAGTTGATAGGCGAAGAGGTCGCGCCGAATGTGGGCGACGAGCCGCAGCGAAAAATCCACCACGCTGCGCTGCTCGAGGTAGCGGAACGCGGCGTGCAGGAGGTAGCAGCCGGCCCCCGCCGCGATGGTCCAGCCGAGCAGGCGATAGTCCTTGCGCGGCACGACCACGTCCAGGACAAAGCGGACGATTTGGGGAAGGACGATCTCGAAGAGGGCGGTCAAGAGGATCAGCGCGACGATGCCCGCGATCCTGCCGCGATAGGCGCCCAGGTAGCCCAGGAAGCGCCGCCAGCACCGGCTTTGCAGGTGCTTTTGGTAGCGCCGCGCCTGGCGGTGGGTTTTTTCGTCTCGCCGCTCCTTGGCTCGGCGGCGCAGTTTTTCGATTTTTTTGGAGTCTCGGCTCAAGATGCCGCTTATCTTTTCGCAAGTGTCTCCGGAGCACAAGGATTCTCTAGGAGGCCGTTGAAAAACTGGTTTTATTCCCGCCAGAGTAAATCCGGCTCCATACACCTTCACCCGGCCCACGCGGCTTTGGGCCGAAAAGGAAAAAGTTGGGTTGGAAAAAAAACCCTTCCGGGATAGGTTCGCCGGAAGATGAACCTCAAAGCCCACTGGGAATCGGTCTACGAACGGAAAAAGCCGGAAGAAGTCAGCTGGTACCAAGAAAATCCCGCACGCTCGCTGGCGATGATCGAGTCCGCCGGCTTGGGCAAGGAAGACCCCATCATCGACGTGGGGGGAGGCGCCTCCAAGCTTGCCTCCGTCCTTTACGACTTGGGCTATCGCAACCTAACCGTCCTGGATATTTCGAAAAAGGCCCTGGAGACGGCCAGGCAAAGGATGGGCGCCGCGGCGGACGCCGTTCAATGGGTCGAAGCCGACGTCACGCGCTTCCGCGCTCCGCAACGCTACCGCTTCTGGCATGACCGGGCCGTCTTCCACTTTTTGACGGATCCGGCGGACCGGAAGCTTTACCTTGAAACGCTGCGAAACTCCCTCTCCAATCCGGGTTACGTCATGATCGCGAGTTTCTCATTGGAGGGCCCGGAAAGATGCAGCGGTCTTCCCGTCCAACGCTACAGCCAGGAAACCCTGCAGCAGACCTTGGGGTCGGAATTCGAATGCCTGCGCCGCGAAAGCGAAGCGCACCGAACGCCGGGAGGAACCTTGCAGCAGTTTCTCTACAGCCTGTTTCGCAGGGAAGTATAAACGCCTCTCCCGACTTACCTGCCTTTCCCATGGGGTCCCGGACCCTGACCGCAGCCCGCGCCCGTGCACATGGGGCAGCAGGCCCCGCCGCCGTCCTTGCCGCAGGCGGCCCCCTCGCCCATCATCGGGCAGGACCCGCCTTGCATCATGGGACAGCTTTCCTTCATTTTGGCGCGGCACTCGTCGAGACTCTTCTTCGACTTGAGGCACTTCACCATTTCTTGATGGGCCTTGGCCATCTTCTCGTGGCGCTCGATCATCGCCTGGCGATCAGGGTCGCTTTGGGAATATGCCGGGGCCGCGAAGACAAACAGAAAACCCAGGGCTAAAATGGAGCAGAACATCTTTAATAATGAAGTCATCATGGCCTCCTTTTATGAGACTGTGGAAAAACGAATCGGCCGAGTCGCCGGAGGTTTTCCAACAGCCTGTTAAAGCTTTTATAAGCGTAAGGCCGAAACGCATCACTGACCGAAATCAGTCTGTCTCGGATGCGGCCCCCTCGCCCTTCAGACGCTCGGCGAGGGGATTTTTCGGGTATTTTTGCGGGTAATACACGGCGTCCGGCGGGATATCCCCGCCGGGATAGTCTTGGGCCTTGCCCGGAAAGGCCGGGCGGACAAGCGCATCGAGATATGCGGCGACCTGCTGGGCCTGCTCGAGGCTCAGGCTCGTCGGCGAAGAGAGCGGCATTGCCCGGTAGAGAAAGCCCGCCAAGGTGTAGACCCGCGCCAAGCCCGAGCCGTCGTTGAAGGTCTTGTCTCCCCAGAGGGCCGGGGCCCAGCCGTCGCCGCCGCCGCTCCGACCGTGGCAGGCGGCGCACTTTTGTTCGAAGAGCGCGCGGCCGGTCGCCGGGTTGAGCTTGTCGATGGGGATCTTTTCGGAGGCGGGGATCCAATCCAAGGCGCGCCACTCCAAGAGCTGGTCCTTAGCGACGCCGGTCGAGAGATAGCTCACGTAGTCGAAGAGGTTTTGGAGGACGGCGCTTCCTTCCGACGGGGCCTTGCCGTTCAGGCTGCGCAAAAAGCAGCTCTGGAGCCGCTCCTGCAGGGTAACGGCCCGTCCAGCCCGAGGGTCGAACTCGGGATATTTCAGCGCGACGCCGACCAGGCCCAGCATGCCCTGCTGGGTGCCGCCCTGGAAGTGGCAGCTGTTGCAGGAAAGTCCGTTGCCGACGTATTTCGCGGCGAACTTCGGCGTTTGATAGAAAATCTCCGCGCCCAGCTGGATGGATTCGGCCTGCTTGGGATCCTGCGCGGCCAAGAGAAAACGTGCCGGGAATTCATGCGGCGGCCCGACCGCGTGGGGGTTCTCTCTCGGCGCCATCGAGGCCTTTTCCCCACGGAAGGGCGAGCCTTCCGAGAGCAGCAGCGCCGCGAGGAACAAGCCGAAGAGCAGGAAATAAAAACCCGGCCTTTGATAGAAGCGCGTTGCCGGCACTACTCCCAGGCCTCCCAGGGCACCGGGGTCCGCGTCCACATGTCGTAGTACTGGTAGAGCGCGTTGCTGGTCGCGGCGGTGGCGCGCTGGTAGAGCTTGCTCATGTAGCTGCCGTCGTAGCGCTGCCCGTTGATGACCTGCTGGTGGGCGATGACGATGGAGTTCTTCAGCGCGTTGATCTCTTTTTGGTTGAGATTGGGGTCCTGCTGGACCGCGGTCAAGCTGTCGATGGCCCGGTCGAGGAAGGCTCCCGCGCTGGCGTAGTTCTTGCTTTGGATCTGCTCGTTGGCGAGGTAGAGCGAGACCTTCGAGGCGACCAGTTTCAGGACGGGGCTCTTGGAGAGGGCCACCGTCATCTTGTAGGCCTGAGTGAGATTCTGCAAAGCCGGGGATTTTCGACGCTGATCGATCGCGTAGTCGGCCTCGTCAAGGTAATGCAAAATTTTGCCGAAGCTCAGCTCGCGCTCCTCGTCGCCCGCCACTGTTTTCATCTTGTCCATGGCCTGGCGGATAAAATCGCGCACCTCTTGCAGCTTGGCGTCGCCGTCTTCCCAATCGTTTTTCTTGACCAGATCGCCGGCCTCCTTGATGCCGTCGATGATGCGGCTCATGCCGCTCTGGACGGTGTTTTCGACCTCGACGGAGACGTCGGTCGGGGTCTGGCCCAGCTCCAGGGCGCTCTTGGAGTTGGAACCGCCCCCTCCGGTTTGGGCGCTGAGGGCGGCCGGGGCCGCCAGCCAAAGGGCCAAAGCGAGTGAAACGATGGATCGCATCGGAAGCCTCCCGTCATTGGAGATTGGGACAGAAAAGGTACTGCAATCGGCGGGATTAGTCCAATCCCATCTTGGCGCCCAACTCGAGGGCCAGGGGGGACTGCATTTTCTTCAAAGCCTCGAATTGCCTCTTGGCCCTCTTGTAGTCGAAGTGCGCCGGCTCCATATAGAGGGTGCCCAGCTTCAGGCGCAGGGCGGGGTCTTCGGGGGCGTCGGCCACCGCGGCCTCCATCTCGGCGAGCTCGAGGGCGGGGATTTTCTTTTTGCGAAAGACCTGGCTTAGGCCGAGGTGGGCCGTCGCGAGCTTAGGCTGCAATTCGAGGGCGTGGCGGTAGGACTGGATCGCCAGCTCGTAGAGGGCCCGCTCGTAATAGATATCGCCCAGCTTGACGTGCACGCCGGGGTCGAGGGGATTGGCCTTCATCTGCTCGAAGAAATCGGCGATGCGCGTGTCGGCCGGGGCGTCCTGCTGGAGCTGCACGGCCTGCTTGACGATGGCGGTCTCGCTCGCCTGGCCCCGGGCCGGGGCGGGGGCGAGGCACAATAGGACCAAGACGGAAATTTTCGCGATCATAAGGCTCCTACGCCGCCGCGACTCATTGGGGTTTATCGCCCAGCAAAACCAGGTCGTCGCGATGGATCACCTCGTCGAAATACTTGTAGCCCAGAAGCTTCTCGATCTCGCTCGTCTTGCATCCCTTGATGAGGCCGAGCTCCTTCGCGCTGTAGCTGCTTAGGCCCCGGGCGAAGGGCTCTTCCCCTTCCACCTTCACGTCGATGGGATCGCCCTGGGAGAAATCGCCCTCCACGCCTCGGACGCCGGAGGGCAGCAGGCTCTTGCCCTTCCCCATCAGGGCCTCCTTGGCCCCCGCGTCGACCAGCAGAGAGCCGGCGGGCCTAAGCGTATAGGCCATCCAGTGCTTCTTCGCGGTGAGTCGGTCGGTGCCTCCCTTCGGGAGGATCACCGTGCCCAAATCCTCGGCGGCGAGCAGGCGCTCGACGATCTTGGGCTCGCGGCCGTTGGCGATGATCGTCGTCACGCCGTAGTCGGCGGCCTTCTCGGCGGCCTCGAGCTTGGTGCGCATCCCGCCGGTGGAGCCGGCGCGCAGCGTGTCGGAGGCGCCCTTCCACAGGCCCTTGTCGATGCTCTCGACGACGCCCAAGCGTTTGGCGTCTTTCTTGATCTTGGGATCCGCATCGTAGACCGCGTCGATGTCGGTCAGGATGACGAGCAGGTCGGCCTCGGCCACGTTGGTGACGAGGGCGGAGAGGTTGTCGTTGTCGCCGATCTTGATCTCATGCACCGCCACGGTGTCGTTCTCGTTGATGATGGGAATCACGTCGAGGCGCAGCAGCTCGGCGATGGCGTGGCGCGCGTTGAGGAAGCGGCGACGATTGGCCAGGTCGTCGCGGGTGAGCAGGATCTGGGCGACGTTGATCTCGTGCTTGGCGAAGGCCTTCTCGTACTCGTGCATCAGGGCGGTCTGGCCGGCGGCGGCCATCGCCTGTTTTTGCGGGATCAGGTGCGGCTTCTTCGTAAAGCCCAGGCGCTTCATGCCCGCGGCGATGGCGCCGGAGCTGACCAGGATCACCTTCTTGCCCGCCGCGCGCAGCTCGGCGACCTCGGAAGCGAGGCGCTGGAAAACCTTGGGGTCGAGGCGGCCCTCGGCGTCGGTCAGGATCGAGGAGCCGATCTTCAGGACGATGCGCTTTTTGTTCTTTAAGGCGGACCGCATATTTGCAAAATTTCCCTACAAAATCTCTTTCTCCAGGGCGCGGAGCAACTTGTCCACGCCCTGCCCCGTCACCGCGGAGAGCGCGAAGGTCTTCAATTTCTTCGCGGCGAAGGCATTCTCCGCCTTTTGTAATACCTTCGGATCGGAGAGCAAATCGATTTTTGTGAAGACCACCCAGCGCAGGCGCTTCTTGAACTCGGGAGAGTAGGCCAGGAGCTCCTTGTCGATCATTTGATAGGACTTCCAAGGGTCCGGATATTCCGGGTCGCTCAAGTCGATCAGGTGCAGGAAGACCCGGGTCCGCTCGATGTGGCGCAGGAACTTGACGCCCATGCCCGCGCCCTCATGGGCGCCCTCGATCAGTCCGGGGATGTCGGCGACCGTGAAGCTCTTTAGACCCGCCTTCACCACGCCCAGCTGCGGTGTCAAGGTCGTGAAGGGATAGTCGGCGATCTTCGGCTTGGCCGCCGAGATGCGCGAGATCAGGGTCGACTTTCCCGCGTTGGGCCGGCCGATCAGACCGACGTCGGCCAACAGCTTGAGCTCGAGGGTCAGCTCGCGCTCCTCACCCGCCTTGCCCGGCGTGGACTGGCGGGGGGCGCGGTTGACCGAGGAGACGTAAGAGAGGTTGCCCCGGCCGCCGCGGCCGCCCTTGGCGGCCAGGTAGCGCTGGCCGGGCTCGATGAGATCCGCCAAGACCTCGCCGCTCTCCGGGTCCTTGACGACCGTGCCGACCGGGACCCGTACCACCTCGTCGCGCCCGGTGCGGCCGTAGCGGTTGGCGCCCAGGCCGTGGCCGCCGCGCTCGCCTTCGAAGATCTTGCGGTAGCGGAAGTCCAGCAGGGTCAACAATCCCGGGTCGGCCTGAAAAACCACCGCCCCCCCGTCCCCGCCGTTGCCGCCGTCGGGCCCACCGCGCGGGACGTACTTCTCCCGCCGGAAGGAGACGCAGCCATCCCCGCCCCCGCCGCCGCGCACTGTGATGTGGACCTCGTCGATGAACTTCATTTCATTTCCTTAACCTCTCCTACGATCCACCCATGCCCGTGCGAGCACGAGGCGAAATTGGCATGGGAAAATCGAAATTGGAGGTAAAGGCCGAAAAAAAACCCCGCAGCGATTTCACTGCGGGGTCTTGATTAAAAATCGCTTCGGCTTCAAGCCGACGGATAAACGCTCACCCGCTTCTTGTCGCGGCCGAACTCTTCGTACTTCACCACGCCGCTGACCTTCGCGAAGAGGGTGAAGTCCTTGCCCTGGCCGACGTTCTTGCCGGGGTAGATCTTGGTGCCGCATTGCCGCACGAGGATGGAGCCCGCGGGGATGTTTTGGCCGCCGTAGACCTTCACGCCGCGCCGTTGCCCGTTGGAGTCGCGTCCGTTTTTGCTGGAGCCGCCTGCTTTCTTATGTGCCATGACAAATAACCTCTAAGCCGAAATTTGTTTGATCAGGACTTCGGTGAATTCTTGCCGATGCCCGAAATGCTTCGAATAGCCCTTGCGGCGCTTCTTCTTGAAGACCATGACCTTCTTGTCCTTGGCCTGGGCGACGATCTCGCCGGCGACCTTCGCGGTCTCGACGACCGGGGTCCCGATCACGGGGGTCTCGCCGCCCACCAGGAGCACGCGGGTGAATTCGATCGACTGACCGACCACGCCCTCGGGGACCTTTTCGATTTTGACCTTTTCGCCTTCGGAGACCTTGTATTGCTTGCCGCCGGTCTCGATGATCGCGTACTTCATATCCAATCCTTTGCGCAAAGCCCGCGCCCCAAAAGAGATGCGAGGGCGCGAAGAGTTATCCGTTTTTCCCCAGCGAGTCAAGAAGAGGGATCGAGAAAACACCTCCCCTTGACGCGCCGTCCGGAGACTCGGGGCCACATCAAATTCCTTCTAAATTTCCAATCCTTAAGTCTTGGACCCCCGATTTTCCTTAATTTTTGCAGGGCGGGGCCTAATCCCGCCGTGAAATAAATTAAAAAATCATATTATTTCAAATACTTGCAAAAAAGACCCCGTCACGCGCCGGTGCCGACAATATTGTACAAAGTTGGCCTGAAAATTGAATCTATTTTTAGCAGAGGCATTGTCGGGGCAAACCCAAGGTTCGCCCCGACAAAACGGGATAATTTACAGGAGATCCCTTATGACCCGGTATCTCAAAGGCTTCGTCGACCGCTACTTCAAGGTCTATTTCGCCCTGTCCTTGATGGGCTTCGTCCTGACGATCGTCCTCATGACCCTGCCGAAGTGGTTCCGCTAGGCGCTCAGCCGCGGATCGCCTTCACCTCGTAGTGCTCGGGGTTGAAGCTGGCCACCGGCTCGACCACGATCTTTTTGTAGATCTTCTTTTCCAGCTCGATCAGCCCTTCCCGCTCCTCGTCGTTCAAGACCTCGTAGACCGAAGGATGCACCTGCACCAAGATCTTGCTCTCGTCGATGCCCTGCGCCTCGCGCTGGATCTGGCGGAAGATCTCGTAGCAGACCGTCGTGCGGCTCTTGATGTAGCCGCGGCCCTCGCAAACCGCGCAGCTCTCGCAGAGCACCCGCGCCAGGCTTTCGTGAGTGCGCTTGCGCGTCATCTCGATCAAGCCCAGCTCGGTGATACGGCTTAGGGTCGTCTTGGAGCGGTCGCGGCGCAGGGCCTCGCGCAGGGCCGAGTAGACCCGCTCGCGCGAGCTGCGGCGCTCCATGTCGATGAAGTCCAGGATGATGATGCCGCCCAGGTTGCGGATGCGCAGCTGGTAGACGATCTCCTGCACCGCCTCGAGGTTGGTCTTGAGGATGGTGTCCTCGAGGTTGCTGCGTCCGACGAAGCGCCCGGTGTTGACGTCGATGGTGGTCAAGGCTTCGGTCTGATCAATGATCAGGTAGCCGCCGCTTTTCAGCCAGCCCTTCGCGCCCAGGGCCCGGTTGATCGCGGTCTCGATGCCGTAGTGATCGAAGATCGGGTCCTTACCCCGGTAAAACTCGACCTTGTGCTCGATGTGCGGGAGGAAGCGCTTGACGAAGGCCAGGATGCTCTCGAACTCCTCCCGGTCGTCGATCACGATGCGCTCGATCTCGAAGCTGAACAGGTCGCGCAGCAGGCGCAGGACGATGTCGAGCTCGGTGTGGATCAGCGCCGGCGCCGGGGTGCGCTGGGTCTTCTCGATGATCTCCCGCCAGGTGGTCGAGAGGTATTCGATGTCGCTCTTGATCATCTCCTCGCTTAGGCCCTCCGAGGCGGTGCGGACGATGAAGCCGCCCTCCTCCGGCCGGTAGCTGCGGATGATGTCGCGCAGCCGGCGGCGCTCTTCGTCGTTGCCGATGCGGCGCGAGGTGCCGATCTTGTCCCAGGTCGGCATGTAGACGACCGAGCGCCCCGGCAGGCTGATATGGCTGGTCACGCGCGCGCCCTTGGTGCTGATCGGGCCGCGCGCCACCTGCACCAGGACGTCCTGGCCGGGCCTCAGCAGGTCCTGAATCTGCTGGCGGTCGCGCCAACGCTTGCGGGGCTTGGTCTCCTTCTCCTCGTCGCTGGCGTCGACGTCGCCCAGCTCCTCGTTGACGTCGCTGACGTAGAGGAAGGCGGCCTTCTCCATGCCGATTTCGACGAAGGCGGCCTGCATGCCCGGGAGCACCCGTTGCACCTTGCCTTTGTAGATGTTGCCGACGTAGGCGACTTCCTTCGCCCGCTCGTAATAGACCTCGCAGACGACGTTGTTCTCGAGGTAGGCGACGCGCTTCTCTTTGGAAGTCACGTTCACGATCAATTCTTTGGCCATGTCATTTTAGGAGGGGATCACTCGACCTCAAAATGGGCATCCACTTTGCGGATCCGGCTCGCCGACCAGCCGCCCTTGCCTTCCGGGAAGAGGGCTTCCAAGACCTCGCTGGGACGAATGCTCCCGGAGGTCTGGCCGAATCGGGTCACCAGATGAAGTTGGTTCGGAGCGACCACCTCGATATCCTTGATGTAGGGTCGAATATCGACCGATTTTTGTTCTTTCGCGCGCCGCCGCTCGATCCGAACTTCCGGTGAGTTTTTTAAGTGCGTGACCCGATCGGGCAAGTCGCCGGAGATCCCGTCGCCGCGGACGTCGATCGCGTAGACCTGTTCGCGCATCGCCGCGTTGAGCGAGCGGACCTTGGTCGTAAGCGTTCGGGCCTCGGTGAGGGCGATCCCCGCCGGCAGGACCTCGTTGACCCGCCGAAGGAGCTCTTCGGGCGGAACGAACGCGGTCAGCTCGAGGTCCATGAACTCGGCCTCGCTTTCGACGCCGACGGGTTGGGGTGGACTCAAGCTGACCCGCATCGCCGGGTTGAAGCCCTGCGAGTATCCCACGGGGATCTTCGCTCGCTTCAGGGCCCGGTGCAGCAAGGTCGCCAGATCGAGGTGACTTAAAAAAGCGGCTTCGCCCAATTTGGTGAATCGGGCGCGAATTCTTTGCACTGTCGGCGGAGCCCGGTACTGCTCGGTCTCCGCCGGGGGATGGGCGAGGCTCTGCTCGGCTTCGGTCTTGAGGACGCGACCCCGAGTGGAATGAGCCTGCGCTTTCTCCGTCTCGGGAAGATACCGGTAGTTGACGTTGAGGACCTTGCGAAAATCGCAGACCCCGCAGTCGCTGCACTTCCCGGTCGAACAATCTTCGATGAACGCCAGGTCGTGCGAGGCTTCCAGCTCTTCCCACAGAAAACTTTTTTTCATGTCGACGAACAGGTGATCCCAAGGGAGCACCTCGTCGCGCTCGCGGCGGCGCGTGACGTAGAAGTCCGGGTCCAGGCCCGTCTCGGCGAAGGCCCGCTGCCAGGCCGCGAAATCCAATTTTTCGTCCCACTCGTCGAAGCGGCAGCCCAGCTCGTGGGCGCGCACCAGGGTCCGCGCCAGGCGGCGGTCGCCGCGGCTGAACACGCCCTCGAGGTAGCTCATCGTCAGCCCGTGGGTCTTGAACTTGATCCCCGGCATCCGCAGCGCCAGGCGGAGCTGCGCGTGCTTGGACTCGACCTCGGCCATCGAGAGCTGGGGCTCCCACTGGAAGGGCGTGAAGGGCTTGGGCACGAAGGAGGAGCAGCCGACGTGGATCTCGGCGCCGCGCGTGTAACGCCGGCCGATCGCGAGGGCCTGGATGGCCTCTTCGGCGATGCCCATGAGGTCGGCCTCAGTCTCCATCGGCAGGCCGCACATGTAGTAGAACTTGATCAAGCGCCAGCCCTCGCGAAAGACGTTGTCGACGGCACGCATCAGGTCTTCGCGCGCGTTGCCCTTGTTGATCAGGCGGCGCATCCGCGGGGTGCCGGCCTCCGGCGCCATCGTGAAGCCGGATTTTCTGACGCGCTTCACCTGCTGGATCACCTCGGGGGTGAGGGTCTCGGTGCGGGTGGCCGGGAGCGAGATCGAGACGCGGTCCTGCTCGTAGGTGTCGAACAAATCGTTGAGCAGCGGGTTGAGGCAGTCGTAGTCGCCCACCGAGAGCGAGAGCAGCGAGACCTCTTCCTGGCCGGTGCTCGCCAGCGACTTCGCGACGATGTCCTTCACCGTGTCCGGCGAGCGCTGGCGCTCGGGGCGGTAGATGTAGCCCGCCTGGCAGAAGCGGCAGCCGCGGACGCAGCCGCGCTGCACCTCGACGCCGATGCGGTCGTGGATGACGCTGATGTTGGGCACAATCGGCGCGCGCGGATAAGGGGCCTGGTCCAGATTGGTGACCGTGGCCTTTCGAACGCCCTCGTAACCGGGCAGCTTGGGCCGAATCTCGCGGACGGTGCCGCCTTCCTTGTAATCCACTTCAAAAAAAGAAGGGACGTAGACGCCCGGGCTCCGCGTCATGTCTTGCAGCAATGCCTCGCGCGTCTGCGCGCTTTCTTTATAGGCCAGGATTTGACGCGCCAGACTGTAGATCAGCTCCTCGCCGTCGCCCACCACCACCGCGTCAAAAAAATCGGCGATCGGCTCGGGGTTGAAGGCGCAGCTGCCGCCGCCGATCACGACGGGGTCGCCCTTGACGCGATCCTTCTGCCACAGCGGGACGCCCCCGCTTTTCAAGATCGTAATGATGTTGGTGTAGACCAGCTCGTAGGGAAGCGTGATGCCGATCAAGTCGAAGTCTTTTAGCGGGCGCTTGGACTCCAGCGAGAAGAGCGGGACTTGATGCCGCGCCAGCGCCGCCTCCATGTCGGTCCAGGGGGCGTAGACGCGTTCGGCCCAAATCTCGGGATCGCGGTTCAGGATGTCGTAGAGGATCTTCAAGCCGACGTGGCTCTCGCCCATCTCGTAGGCGTCCGGGAAGACCAGGGCGACGTGCAGGCGCACCCGCGCGGGGTCCTTAGTCACCGAATTGACCTCGTTGCCGAGGTAGCGACCCGGTTTTTCGACCTCTTGGAGGAGGGATTTCCAGATGTGGGGGCTGAGACCCGCGCCGGACATAGACCCTCACTTATAAACAGAAGGAGGGGTGGGCGTCAAACACGCAGACGAGGCTGTGGATAATTTTCAGCTTAGCGAAATAATTCGTCTTTTCCAAAATTTTGAACCCGGGGCAGGCCACAGAGGTCCCAGAATCTCGCAATGGCCGAGAAAATCCTAAAATTTGAAATCCGGGTATCCGACGGAGGAGGCAAGAATGATCCTTTTTATGGCGACGGCAGCATTTTCACGATCTTGGCGGCGCGTTTCTCGTCGAATGTTTCCCCCAGACGCCGGGCATTGTCGCGGGCCAGCTCCAAATGCAATTCCGTGTTCCCCGCGTCGCCGGCCTGGGCGAATTTCTCCGCGGCGGTGAATTCCAGCTCGATTCCCTTCCTCAAGGCCTGCTCGACCAGCCTCTGCCCCGCCGCCTCGTCGAATTTGATCCCGCCCTGCTTGGCCAGCTCGCGGCCGGCATTGAGCGGGACGATCGTGTCGTCGACCTTGCCCAAGGACACCGAGCCCCGGGCCTGGGCGAAGCGCCAGTCCACCGCCGCCTGGTAGGCCTGGGTGAGTAGGCTCGCGGCGCTGGTCTCTTGGGCGGCGCTCAAGGCCGTCTTGGCCAGGGCCGCGTTCGCTCGGGCCTGGGTGATGAAGTCCTTCACCTTGCTGAGATTCCCGTTCTTCTTCACCTCCGCCACCGTCGCGGAGGCCAGGGCCAACAAAACGTCGACGCTCAGGCGCAGGGCCTT
>SZOV01000017.1 GCA_030263375.1 Deltaproteobacteria bacterium PRO3 | reverse complement strand
CCGGCCTCGGCGATGCCCTTCCTCACCTTCGTCTGTATCCCGACGGCGGGAGAGATCGGGCCGGGCGGCGACGTCGAGATCACCATGACGGCGATCGTCACCGGCGAGGGACAGATCGACAATACCGTCTCGGCCGACGTCACGATCACCAACGATAACGATCAGTCGAACAACACGGCGGTCTCCAGCGTCAACGGCGCCGCCCTGGCCGACCTGCGGGTGACCAAGACCGTCACCAACGGGCCGATCTTCAACATCGGCGATACGGTCAGCTTCGACATCGAGATCGAGAACCGCGGTCCGAACGACGCGATCAACGTCACCCTGACCGACATGCAGCTCGGCGGCCTGTCCTTCGACGCGCCACCGGCCGGCTGCGCGGTCGCGGGGAACAACATGACCTGCGACGTGACGCCGCTGCTGACTTCGGGAAGCACGATCACGGTCAGCTACACCTCGACCGCGAACGTCGCGGGCCTCTGGTCCAATATCGTGACGGTCTCCAGCGACGTCGAAGACCGGATCATGTCGAACAACACCACCTCGGCGAACGTCAGCGTCGGCATCCTCGCCAACACCGCGGACTTGGAAGTCACCAAGACCGCCGACGTCACCGAGATCACCCAGGGCGGCGACGTGAACTACACGATCACTGTGACCAACAACGGTCCGGACGAGGCGACCGACGTGGTGCTGAACGACTTCATCGCCGGTCCTTTCGACTCGGTCAGCAACATCCAGATCAATCCTCTGGTCGGGACTTGCAGCGAGCTGAACGGCCTGCTGACCTGCGCGGTGCCCTCGGTGCCGAGCACTCCGGGTTTCAACACCTTCACCGTGACCTACACCGTGACGACCGACGCCTCGGGCGCGATCAGCAACCTGGCGGTGGTCGCCGGAGCGGTCTCGGATCCGATCCAGGAGAACAATTCCGCGGCCTATCAGGTGAACGTGGTCGACGCCTCGGCCGACGTCAGCATCAGCAAGGTCGTCAACCCGAACCCGGGCTTGGTCGGCGACACCTTCACCTACACCTTGTTGGTGAGGAACGCCGGACCCGACACGGCCCGCAACGTCATCGCGGTGGACCAGATCTCGGGTCAGTTCGACAACGTGACGGCTAATGCCTCGGCGGGCTCCTGCACGGTAGCCTCGCCGCAGGCGGGCGCCAGCACGGTGACCTGCGAGCTGGGCGACATGACGAGCGGGGCCGAAGTCACGATCACCATCTCGGTGACGGGCGACGGCCTGTTCTCGATCCTGAGCAACCTGGCCTCGGCCTACAGCGACACGCACGACCCCGTGCTGGGCAACAATGCCGCCACGGCGGACACGATCCAGCTGGAGGGGCCGAGCCCGACCAATCAGCCGATCCTCGAGGGGAGCGGCATCCATGCCGGCGGTTGCTCGATGAGCGAGGCTCCGACGCAATCCGCGCCGTGGGTCGTCCTCCTGGCGATCGCGATGGTTGCGGCCCTCGCGCTCCGCGGCGGAAAGAGGTTCCAGTAGTAATACTCCATGGTCAAACATGGGGGTAAGGATGCGGGCGGGGCGACGCAAGTCGTCCCGCCTGTTTTTTTTCCGTTCAAAAAATTATTTGCCAAAAAATAAAATTGCGCTCACTATCGTAAACCGTTTGGGGAAGATGTTAGGCGAAATTTTCATTCCTCAACTCTCAATCCATCACCGGGTACAGGAAAATCGACGCTGATCCTCTTCGCGTTTCGCGAAAGGGGCGGGTGTCGTGGTGCGTGCGGCTCGATTTGAAAATTTTTCAAATCGCGGAGGGGTCGGTGTTTGCAAAAATCATCCAACATGAGGTTATCTCTATGAAAATTCGAGGGCTGCGCGCCGCGCTGGCGGCTTCTTTTCTTCTCTTGGCTTCGCTGCTTCCGAATCGGGTCCTGGCCCAGATCATCGACGTCAGTCCTGTCTCCCTCAGTTTTCCCGATACGGTGGTGGGGCAGACGAGCGCGCCGCAGACGGTGACGGTGGAAAATCTGGATACCAACGTCCTCACCATCACCTCCGTGACCATGGTCGCGGGAACCGATTTCAATACCCTTAACGATTCGTGCACTGGGGCCAACCTCAACCAAAATCAAACTTGCACCTTCGACGTCGAGTTCGCGCCCACCGTGGTAGGTACCCTTACCGACGACGTTTCCATCGTGAGCAACGATCCTTCGTCACCGACCTTAGTGCCGGTGAACGGCGACGGGGTGCAGCCGGAGGTGACCCTAAATCCCACCTCCCTTTCCTTTGGGAACCAATTGGTGGGCACGACCTCGGCTACCCAGAGCGTCACGGTGGAGAACACCGGAACCTCCGATTTGACAGTGAGCTTGGTGGATCTTGCCACAGGTACGGATTTCACGATCGCCAATGAGGACTGCACCACCTTAAGCCCCATTGCGCCTACCGGAACCTGCACCATCGATGTCGAATTCAATCCGACGACGACGGGCCTCTTGACGGACGACCTCCAGATCACCAGCGACGCACCGAGCAGCGTGGATATCGTTCCCCTGGACGGCACCGGCGTCCAGCCCGCGACCCTGGTGAGCCCCGGATCGCTGAATTTCGGCAACCTGGCCGTCGGCAATTCTTCCGTGCCCCAGACCGTGACGGTGGAGAATGTCGGCACGGCCACCCTGAATATCGGCACGCTCACGGTGGGGACCGCGGACTACTCGCTCGCCAACGACAATTGCAGCGGCGCCACCGTCCCGGTCGGCAATACCTGCACCGTCGACGTCGTCTTCAACCCGACTGCGGCCGGTCCCTTGCCCGACACCCTCAGCATCCCCAGCGACGCCCCGACCAGCCCCGACACCGTGACCTTGAGCGGCACGGGCCTCAACGGCCCCGTTGCCTCGACCTCCCCGGCCACCTTGAATTTCGGTATGCAGCAGGTCGGCACTTCTTCCTCGACCCTCGTGGCCCAATTGACCAACACCGGCAACCAGCCCTTGGGGATCACCGGAGCGCCCACGGTGGTGGGCAGCACCGACTTCGCCGTGGTCAACGAGACCTGCACCGCCGCGGCGACATTGCAGCCCGGCGAGGACTGCCTCGCCGAGGTCCAATTCACGCCCTCGACCACCGGCCCGGCGGTCGGTGTGACGCTGGAATTCGCCACCTCGGTCTCCAATCCAACCGTGGCTCTCGCGGGTACCGGCATCCAGGGCGCGATCAGCGCCACGCCGCCCGCGGTCAGCTTCACCGCCGTCCCCGTTGGTACCACCTCGACAGCCACCACGGTAACGATCGAAAACACCAGTCCGACGGATGACCTGCACATCGGCAACCTCCAGCAGATCGGCGCCGATGTCGCGACTTTCACCATTATCAACGACAATTGTTCCAACCAGACCCTGGCCCCGTCGGGCACCTGCGACTTCGACGTCACCTTCACGGCGACCTCGACCGCCATCGCGACCGACACCGTCCTGATCCCGAACGACTCGGCGACGCCGAATTTCACGGTGGCCTTGGACGGTACCGGCGTGAACTCCACCCTGACCGTGACGGGCAGCGGTGCCTTCGGCAGCGTCTCGGTCGGGACCACGGCCGGCCCCAACCTGATCACCGTGACCAACACCAGCGCCACCGCCGACCTCCAGATCGGCAATTTACAGCAGGTGGGGGCCGACACGACCCATTTCGCGATCGTGAACGACAACTGTTCCAACCAGGTCGTCGCGGCCGCCGGGACCTGCACCTTCGGCGTGACTTTTTCGCCCGACGCGCCGGTCGCCT
Source organism: Deltaproteobacteria bacterium PRO3 (assembly GCA_030263375.1). NCBI lineage: Bacteria > Deltaproteobacteria > Deltaproteobacteria bacterium PRO3. Next base: position 39,688 of record SZOV01000017.1, on the reverse strand, counting down.
TCAGCGGCTCGGTCCTGATCCCCAACGACTCGGCCACGCCCAACGCCACCCTGACCCTGAGCGGTACCGGCGTCCAGGGGACCTTGGTCAGCTCGGGCAACGTGACCTTCCCCGACACCCAGGTCGGAGCTACCGCGAACGCGATCACGGTGATCCTGACCAATGCCAGTGCGACGGCGGTCCAGGTCGGCAACCTCCAACAGGTGGGGGCGAATCCCACGAACTTCGCGATTCTCAACGACACTTGTTCGGCCCAGGTCGTGGCGTCGGGCGGCGGCACCTGCACCTTCGACGTGACCTTCACGCCGGACGCGGCGGCGAGCTTCTCGGATTCGATCCTGATTCCGAACGACTCCTCGACGCCCAATCTCACCGTCGGCCTGAGCGGCGATGGGGTCTCCGGGACGCTCGTTTCTTCAGGTCCCTTGACCTTCACCGGCGTCCCGGTGGGGACGACCAGCGCGCCGCAGACGGTCACCTTGACCAACACCAGCACCGATGCGGACGTGCAGGTCGGGAATCTCCAGCAGGTGGGGGCCAGCCCCGCCAACTTCACGATTCTCAACGACACTTGTTCGGCCCAGGTCGTGGCGTCGGGCGGAGGAAGCTGCACCTTCGACGTGACCTTCACGCCCAATACGACCACTGCCGTGACAGATACGGTCCTGGTGCCCAACGATTCCTCGACGCCCAATCTCACGGTAGGTCTGTCGGGCACCGGAGACGCCTCGGCGATTAGCGTCACGGGTACTGGCGCCTTCGGCACCGTCCCGGTAGGCACGACCGCCGGGCCCAATCTGATCACCGTCACCAACACCAGCATGACGGCGGATTTGCAGATCGGCAATCTCCAACAGATCGGCGCGGACCCCATGGTCTTCTCGATCCAGAACGATAATTGCAGCAACCAGACCATCCCGGCGGGGGGAACCAATACCTGCACCTTCGAGGTGACCTTCTCGCCCGCGGACGCTGTCGCCTATACAGACACCGTCCTGATCCCGAACGACTCCGCCACCCCCAGCGCCACCTTCGCGTTGAGCGGGACGGGAGAATTGGGCACCTTGACCGATTCGGGAGACGTGGACTTCCTTAACGTCCCGGTAGGGACCATGGCGAGCCCGGTGACCGTGACCCTGACCAATACCAGCGCCACCGCGGAGGTGATGATCGGAAATCTCCAGCAGATCGGAACCGACACCGACAACTTCAACTTGCTCAATGACACCTGTTCCAATCAGGTCCTCGCCCCCTTGGGCACCTGCACCTTCGACGTAACCTTCAGCCCGGATGCCGTCGCGGCCTTCAGCGACATTGTGTTGATTCCTAACGACTCCTCCACGCCGAATCTCACGGTCGACTTGGACGGAGCGGGCGTCGCGCCGGCGCTGAGCTCCTCGGGGAACCTGACCTTCACCGATGTCCCCGTGGGCACGACCAGCGCACCGCAGACCGTCACGATCACCAATACCAGCGCGGACGCGGCCGTCTCCATCGGCGAATTGATCCGGGTGGGCGCCGATACGGCCAATTTCAACATCGCCAACGACACCTGCTCGAACCAGGTCGTGGCGGCCTTGGGCACCTGCAGCTTCGACGTCACCTGCACGCCCAGCTCGACCGCGACCTTCAACGACACCGTGCAGATCCCCAGCGACGACCCGGCCAGCCCCTTGCTGGTCACCCTGACCTGCAACGGCCTGGACTCGGGACTGAGCGCCAATACGCCCATTTTCCCCGACACTCTGATCCAAAGCTCCAGCGCCCCGCAGGTCGTTACGGTGAGCAACGGCGCCGCGGCCGCGCCGGCCTTGATCGGAACGGTCTCCATAACGGGGACGGACGCCGACAACTTCCACATCGTCGAGGATAACTGCTCGAATACGACCGTCGCCGCCGGCGGTTCCTGCACGATCTCGGTGGGCTTCGATCCCGACCTCGTCCAGTCCTACAGCGCGACGTTGAGCATCCCCAGCAATGCCCAGAGCGGGCCCTTGAATATCCCGCTCGCCGGCGCCGGCGTGGCGCCGACCCTAGTCGTCAGCCCGGCTTCGTCCTTCGACTACGGCGATGTCCCCATCAACGATCCGGTCCTGGCGGGCACCCAGACCTTCACCCTCGACAACACGAGCACCGATCCCAGCGGCGATTTGACCTTAGGGACGATCTCCCTGGTCGGAAGCAATCCCGACCAGTTCACCATCGTCGAGGACGACTGCTCCAACACGGTCGTCTCCTTCGGGTCCAATTGCACCTTGGAAGTCGCCTTCCTGCCGACCGCGACGGGCCTGCAGCAGGCCGCCTTGAGCATCCCCAGCAACGACCCGGCCAACCCGGTCCTGGTGCATGACATCGAAGGCACCGGCATTGCCTCGGCGGTGTCCGTCACGCCGGCCTCGCCCTTCGACTTCCTGACGGTGCCGGTTGATACGGCCAGCGCCCCGCAGACCTTCACGGTCGAGAACACCGGCCAGGCGCCGTTGAACTTGGGGCAATTGGCCCTGGTCGGCGCTAATCCCTTCAACTTCGCGATCACCGCGGACGCCTGCTCCAATACGATCCTCGCGCCCGCGGCGACCTGCGACTACGACGTCACCTTCTTCCCGGAGGACGACGTCTCCTATACGGCCACCGTCAGCATCCCGAGCAACGATCCCGCTTCGCCCTTCAGCTACACCGTGACGGGCACCGGGATCATTCCGGGCTTGGTCGCAAATCCCGCCAACCTGGCCTTCGGCAATCAGGACGTCGCCTCGTCCAGCGCGCCGCAGACGGTCACGCTTAGCAACACCGGGGCGGCCGACGTGACGGTGGCCAACGTGAGCCTCGTCGGTACCAACCCCGACGACTTCGAGATCGTCCAGGACGCCTGCTCGGGCCAGACGTTGATTCCCGCCGGCACCTGCCAGGTGCGGGCCGTCTTCAGCCCCGAATCCGCCGGTGCGAAGAGCGCCGCGCTGCTGGCGCTGAGCGACGACGCCGACAATCCCTTCCTCTCGGTGGCCTTGACCGGCACCGGCATCGTGCCGGGCGCCCCCCTGGTCTCGCTGGCCCCGACGGTGCTGGATTTCGACAACGTCGAGCCCAACACGACGACCATCCAAAACGTCACGCTCACCAATACCGGCACGGGTACCTTGACCGTCTCCGCGGTGGCGGTGGGCGGGAGCAACCCGCAGCCCTTCAGCAATTCGGGGGATTGCGTGGGGGCCAATCTCGGCGCGGGACAGAGCTGCACCGAGGCGGTGACCTTCGCCCCGAGCACCGAGGAAAACTTCAACGCGGTGCTGAACTTCACGACCAACGTCCCGCAGCAGCCTTCCTTCGTGGTGTTGATCGGCAGCTCGGCGGTCGACAACAGCGGCTGCGCCTTGGGAGGATCGGGCACGCAGGGTGGTGGGAAGGCCCTCGGCTACGGGTTCCTGCTGCTTTGCCTGGCCCTGGCGGGCGTGCATCGTCGCTGGGCCCGGGACCGATAATCGCAATATTGAGGAGTGCGAAAAGGGCGGGAATCTCACCCGCCCTTTTTTATTTCCGCGAGCAGGTCGCGGACCAAGGCCTCGATCTGGCCCCGGACCTTGCGAAAGAACTCGGGCGGCTGCCCGATGGGGTCCGGGATCTTCCAGTCCAGGCGGCGCTTGGCGGGGACCCAGGGGCAGGCGTCGCCGCAGCCCATCGTGACCACGACATCGAAATCTTGACCTCGGAAGGCCTCCACCGACTTGGAGGCCTGTTTGGAGATATCGATGCCGATCTCCTTCATGGTCTCGATTGCCCCGTTGGCGACGAAGCCCGCGGGTCGCGAACCCGCGCTGAAGGCTGCGACGGAAGCTCCGCTGAGATGCCGGGCCAGGCCCTCGGCCATTTGGCTGCGGCAGGCGTTGCCGATGCAGACGAAGAGGATTTTTTGAGGTGGGGGAAGGGACATCGAACACCCCTTTTTTGACGCGCTCATTCGGTCGCGTAATTTTTAGGCATTATATTTTTATTCTTTCAAGATGCGTCAAAAATTATGAAATTTTAATGACATGGCAGAAAATACCGCGTCAAAAAACCTTCCGTATTTTTCACAAAATTAAAAATTTGTTTGCCAAATCATTCCTGGGGTGTTCCACTTCCAAGCACGGGTAAGGAAAGGTTAGGAAAAGGGAGGTCTCCTAAGCTTGAAGGCGCCTTCCCGTCTGTTTTTCCCCACCCTTCCTTAAATTCAAAACTAAATCCGAATTCGAATCCTTGGAAAGGCGGGTAGGGAACCATGAAAACCAGGCGTTCGTTGGTATTGGCTTGCGCGGCTTTTGCGGCGCTCTTTTCTTCCAATTTCGCCCACGCGGCGACCATCACTGTACTGAACCTCAACAACGCGGGCGCGGACTCGCTTAGGGCGGCCATCACCACGGCCAACGGCAACGCCGATGCGTCCAATACCATCAATTTCGATCCGGGACTGACCGGCGTGATCGTGCTGGGCTCCGCCTTGCCCACGATTACCAAGAACCTGACGATCAGCGCCCCCGCCTTGAGCATCACCATCTCGGGCGACGGCAATAGGATTTTCAATGTCAACAGCCCCGGAAATAACCAGACGGTCGCCATCTCAGGGCTGAACCTGACAGGAGCCGTGGTGACCGCCACCGATGGCGGCGCCATTACCGTGGATACGGGCGACACCTTGAATCTCACTGATATGGCCCTTTTCAACAACCGGGCCAATACCTTGATCGTCGGCGGCAGCGGCGGGGCCCTGCTCAACAACGGCGGCACGGTGAATATCGCCAACGCGACCTTCAACGGCAACGTGGCCGGCAACGACGGCGGCGCCATCCGGCAGAATGGCGGCACGATGACCCTCAACAACGTCACGATCGCCGGCAACAGCGCCTCGGACGACGGCGGCGGCATCAGCATCGGCGGCGGTACGGTGACCGTCAGCAACAGCATCCTGGGCGGAAACAGCAACAACGGCGGCAATAGCCCGGATTGCTCCGGCGCCCTGACCTCCGCGGATTTCAACCTCATCCAAAGCACGCTCGGCTGCACGGTGACCCTGGGCGCGAACGACATCACGGGGCAAAACCCGCTCTTGGGTCCCATCCAGAACAACGGCGGCACCACGTCCACCATGGCCCTGCTCGTCGGGAGCCCGGCCCTCGACACGGGCGACAACGGCACCTGCGAGGCTACCGACCAGCGCGGCGTGGCCCGTCCCCAGGGAATGAACTGCGATATGGGCGCCTACGAGTTCCAGATCGGCGGCTCGCCCACCGATGCGGACCTGTCCATTTCGGGAAACATCACGCCGTCCGTGGTCTCGGTGGGGGACACCCTGAATTTCGAGGTCGACGTCGTGAACGCCGGCCCCGGTGTCGCGACCAACGTGCGCGTCACCGTGCTGATCTCTGGGGCGATCACCAACGTCGTAGTCGGCGGATGCACCGTCACCACCATCAATCCCTTGGCCACCTCCGTCCAGTGCGACCTCCTCGGAAGCGTGGCCCTGCTGCAGAGCATCCAATTCACGGCGGACGCGGCAGACACCGGCGTCATCAGCGCCAGCTATACGGTGCTGGGCTTGACCTCCATCGACCCCGACCTGACCAACAACACCGGCAGCTCGGCGGCCTTCGTGCCGGGCGGCGGCTCCGGGGCCATCACCGCCCCGGTGGCCAATCCCTTCGACTTCGGCCCGGTCGATGTTTTGGAGACCTCGGCGGTCCAGACCTTCACCCTCGAGGAACAAAACGGTTTCGATATGCGGGTCTTCTCGGTGACGCTCTCCGACCAGCAGAACTTCACCATCGTCGACGATAATTGCACCGGCCTGATTCTCAATTCAGGCGGGACTTCCAGCTGCGACGTCGACGTCGTCTTCAACCCCATGACCAACGGACCCTTCTCCGGCGAGGTGATCTTCGCCACCGACGCGACCAACACCTCCAATGGGCAATTCACGTGGCCCATCGAAGGCGACGGGATCATCAACCCGGTTGTCAGCGTCAACCCCGCCGGCCCGATCGACTTCGGTCAAATCGGCGTGGGTCAAAGCAGCCAAGCCCAGGTGGTTCAGCTCACCAACACCGGCACGACGGACCTCACGATGAACGCCGATGCCGAGATCGACCCGCTGAGCAACCTCGATTTCTCCGTCGTCAGCACGACCTGCCTCAGCGGTACGGTTTTAAGTGCGCATGAGGACTGCGTGGCCTTGGTGGTCTATACCCCAAGCTCCCTGGGCGTTGCCTCGCCCTCGGGCAGTCTGGTCTTCGATACCGACGCAGGTCTCGCATCGGTCACCCTGGACGGCGAGGGCATCCTCGGCCCGGCGATGAGCATCGTCCCCGACCCGATGAGCTTCCCCGACCAGCTCGTCGGCAGCACCAGCGAGGCGCGCTTGGTCGAGGTGCGCAGCGTCGGCACGGCGCCGCTGACCAATATCTCCGTCAGCTCCCTGGCGACGGGGACCAACTTCGCGGTCCTGCAGGACAACTGCGACGGCCAAGACCTGGCGGTGGGGGCCTCCTGCATGCTGCAGGTGACCTTCACGCCGGACGATGCCATCCTGTTCAACGACTCCCTCGATATCTCGGCGGACAACGTCGCGACCGAGACCGTCGATTTCAGCGGCACCGGTATCCAGTCGGCGATCAGCTCGAGCGGTTCCGGCGCCTTCGGCAGCGTCAACGTCGGCGCCCAGGGAGGTCCGAACACGATCACGCTCACCAACACCAGCACGACCGCCTCGTTGAACCTCGGCAACCTCCAGCAGGTCGGCGCCAATCCCAACCAATTCGCGATCGCGAACGATAACTGCTCCAACGCCGTCCTGGCGCCCAGCCCGGGACCGGGCAACACCTGCACCTTCCAGGCCCTATTCCTGCCCACGTCGGGCGGGTCCTTCACCGACAGCGTCCTGGTGCCCAACGACTCGGCGACGCCGAATTTCGCGGTCGCCCTGAGCGGCACCGGCGCGGTGCTGGGCGTGGCCCTGGCGCAGTTCAGCCCGACCGTTCTCGACTACGACCTGACCCTGCCGGAGACCGGCAGCGCCAGCGAGGCGCAGACCGTGACGATCACCAATATCGGGACGAGCAACCTGACGATCACCTCGTTGTCGCTCGGCGGCACCGACGCCGGGGCCTTCAGCCAGACGAATAACTGCGACGGGCAGACCCTCGCCTCCGGCGACTCCTGCACGGCGACGGTGACCTTCTCCAGCTCGGTGGTGGGCGATTTCAACGCCACCTTGCTGGTCGCCAGCAATTCCAGCGGGACGCCCTTCCTGGTCCTGCTGGGTAGCGCCCGCAGCGACGCCACGGGCGGCGGTTGCTCCTTGGGTGCGGCGCCAGGCCGTCTCCCGGGAGCGGCCTTCGCGCTCTTCGGCCTGGCCTTGGCCGGCGCGGCGACCCTACGCCGTCGGGTCCGGTAGGTTTCCGGTCCATCTCCATTTCCAGCGGCCGGGGGCCACAAGCCCCCGGCCTTTTTTTTGAAAATCGCCCGGTCTGGGCGCTTGACGGAGGCCCCGGGATACTTCTATTAGCTCCCCGCGCCCTGAAAAAGGGCCTTGGGTTCCTCGGGCCCAATCGCATATCATTACAGGACCATGGGCCTAAGAGCCTGATATTAGGAGGTTTTCGATGAACGCCAACCAAGTCCGCCCGGGCATGATCGTGGAGTGGGAAGGGCAACCCTATTATGTGATGGAGTCGATCCACCGCACGCCGGGCAATCTGCGCGCCTTCATGCAGATCAAGATGCGCAACATCAAGAACGGCAACCAGATCGAACAGCGCTTCGCCACCTCGGACCGCATCGAGAAGATCCAATTGGACGTCGCCAAGATGCAGTTCCTCTACCAAGAGGGCGAGGATTACCACTTCATGAACGTCGAGAACTACGAGCAGACCCAGATGAACGCCAAAGAGCTCGGCGACGCGGTGAATTTCCTGCTCCCCGAGACCGTCATCGACGTGCAGAGCTACGAGGGCAAGCCCATCGGCATCCAGCTGCCCAAGACCATGGACTTCAAGATCATCGAGGCCGAGCCCTCGGTGAAGAAGCAGACCGCCTCCTCCAGCTACAAGACCGCCAAGATCGAGACCGGCCTCACCGTCAAGGTGCCGCCCTTCGTGGAGGAGGGCGACGTCGTCCGAATCGACACCGAGACCCACGAGTACATGGAGCGGGTCAACAAATAGCCATTCTATTTTTTCTGAGAAAAGGCTCGCGCGCAAGAGGGCTTGGGCACCAAGCGGTGCCCTTGGCTGTAATCGTCGGGCTCAAGCGGGTCGTGGCCCCTGTCCACCTGCCGGCAGGGCAGGATCGCGATGTCAGCGAGGCACGCATCCAGCTCGGCCGGCTCGCCGCCGATGGCGCCGGCCTCGACTTCTTCGGCCATTTGCGCCAAACTTCGGCCGGGGGCCCCACCGAAACTTTGCGCCAGGCCGGGCACCTCCTTCAAATCTGCCTCGCAATCAGTCGCGGGCGTCTCAGGCTGGCATTCCGAGACCCGCCGGCAGATCGTCGCCACGGCCAATAGCGCGTCGTTCGACCAAAAGGCCTTCAGGGAAGGCTTGGCGAATTCCACCGTGAAGGTCGCTTCCACGGGTACACCGTCCAACATCAAGGTGACGGCCAGGATTTCCCCAGCCTCCGACACTTCGAAATTAGCCTCGAAATCGGTCTCGTCCGAGAAAAAGGCCGTTACCTGGACCTCCGCGCCCGAGCCGGAGACCTGGCCCGCCGTCGATTCGAAGACCTCCTCCACGACCTGGGTCACCTCGGCGCCGCCGTCGTCGGCGAAACGGACCACGTAGACGTCCTGTCGGTCGACGGGCGTAAGCGTGACGACCTGTCCACCCAGCTTGGGATTTCCGACCTCCACGCCCGGATTCGAGGCGCAGGCCGCGATCAGGCAGACGATCAGGAGGCGGAGGGCGTAAGAATAAGCGTGGGGGAGGTGTTTCATGATTTCACCGGACGGCTGAGTTTGAAAAGTTGCAGGTTGATTTGCGCGACGAAGGTGCGCGGCGCGTCTCCGTCTTGTTCCAAGATGGAATGGAGCTTTTTGCGGAATTTCTGGATCTCGAGTTTGGCCTTCTGGAAGCTCTTCTCGGAGGAGGCGATGGTGAGCGCCGAGAACTCGCGGTCCGAGCAATCTTCCTGCATCACCGCGCGGGCGGCCAGGCGGCACATCTGTTGATGGAAGTTGGCTACCGAAAGGGACTGGACCTCGTCGGGCGTGGTGAGCATGGCCTCGAGACGGCTCAGCCTGCCGGAGGATTCTTCCAGTAACCCGAGCGCCTTCAGCTCCTGGACGGCCTGCTTGGCCGATTTCCACTCCACGGGCGGATTCATCCGGGCATGCAGCCAGGCCAAGTCCTTTTTTTCCGCGGCGTCCAGCCGGACCAGCTCGAGCATGGCCACGTAATACCAATGCGAGAAGAGGCGGTATTGCGCGGCGGTCAAAGGCTTGGCCGCGAGGAATTTCTTGTGCCGGCTCAGCTCGAGGAAGAGTTGGTTCTTTTCTTCATTGGTCTTGGCTTGGTTGAAGCGCACCAGGGCGCGGAAATATTTTTTCTCGGATTCGCTCAGCCTGAAGCCGCGGGCGATCTTTTCGATACCCGGCTCGGCAAGGTTGCGCTTGCCGTCCATCACCAATTTCAAGAAGCCGGAGGATCTTAAGCCCGCCAGGCGGTTGAAGGAGCGGTAGCTGAACAGGGGATTTTTCTTTTTTAGCTCGGAAAAGCGCTGTTTCAGAAAACGCCGGTAGTTGGTGAAGTCAAAGACGGAGGTCATTAAGCGCTTGTATGGCAAAAAGGAATATTCATGGCAAGATCTTGTACGGAGAACGGAGTATTTCCTTTCCAGAAAAATTTTGTTTCCTTCAGAAAACACCCTTCCTCGGCTCCGTTTCGTGAAATTTTAAAAAATACGTAATATTTTCAAATAGTTAAAAAGACAGTTCCGTCGGTGTTCGGCCGACGGAATCCTGGCAAGGCGGTCCTGCGGCATTTCCCTTGTTTACGCCGGGGAAATCGTACACATCGCGACTACGGGTAAATTCTGAACATTTATCGATCCGCCCGCGCCTTAGGTTCCACGAGGCGCGAGCGGAACGGGTAAGGAGAAAAACATGAAGGAGAGCAAGCGGAGCCGGGGGCTTTTCGCCCTGGCGGCTTCGATCGTTTGGACTATTGCCTTGGGTTATGTCCAGGTAGCCAAGGCGGATTCCTTTTCATTCACCTGCAACGACGGCGACCAAGACGGCGCCAACGAGCAATGCGAGGACTACAACAGCAACGACCATGACGGCTGCAAGTCGGACTGCAAGCTCAATTTCTGCGGCGACCGCGTCCTCAAGACGGCCGACAGCGACACCGCGGCCAACGGGATCGCCGATGCGCAGTTTTTCGCGCCTCACGTCCAGCAGGCCAACGAGGGCTGCGACGACGGGCGGCATTGCAGCGACGGCACCCCCTGCGTCAGTGACGCGACTTGCGCCGGCATCGGCGACAACGTCTGCGTCACCCGCGACGGCGACGGTTGCTCCAGCACCTGCGTCGATGAGGTGGCCGGTGCGGTCTGCGGCAACGGCATCATGGAGACCGGCGAGGCCTGCGAGGACGGCAACACGGATCCGGGCGACGGTTGCGACGCCGGTTGCCAACTCGAAGCCGACACCTGCGGCAACGGCCTGAAGGAAGGCGACGAGGAATGCGACGACGGCAATAACTTCTCGCAGGATCTCTGCAAGAACAATTGCACCAAGAACACCGCGGCCCCGGCCGGCTTCGCCTGCGGCGACGGCAATATCGATGTCCCGCCCGAGTCCTGCGACGACGGCAACACGACGGACGGCGACGGCTGCTCCAATTCTTGCGCCGACGAGACGCCCGGCGCGGTCTGCGGCAACAACATCATTGAAATCGGCCAGGGGGGCGCGGAAGAGTGCGACGACGGTGGCACCGCCAACGGCGACGGCTGCTCCTCGACCTGCACCCTGGAAGCGGCGGCGGTCTGCGGCGACGGCGTGGTGGCCGGGGCCGAGGCCTGCGACGACATGAACGCCAACAACTCCGACGGCTGCTCTTCCACCTGCACGGTCGAGCCGGGCTTCAGCTGCTCCGGATCCCCCAGCGTCTGCGTGCCGACCGGCGGCGTCACCTGCGGCGACGGCGACGTTCAAGCCCAAGAGCTGTGCGACGACGGCAACACCTCCGGCGGCGACGGTTGTTCCTCCGCCTGCGAGGTCGAGCCCGGCTTCGATTGCTCCGGCGAGCCCAGCGTCTGCGGCCCACTCTGCGGCGACGGCCTGGTCTTGAGCGGCGAGGCCTGCGACGACGGCGGCCTGGCTACGGGCGACGGCTGCTCGGACACCTGCACCGTCGAGGGCGGCTTCGTCTGCTCCGGCGAGCCCAGCGTCTGCGAAACCGACGGTGACGGCGACGGCACCGGGGACTCCGACGACAATTGCCCGGGCGTGTCCAACCCGGGTCAGGAAGACACCGACGGTGACGGTGCCGGCGACGCCTGCGACGCCGACGACGACAACGACGGTATCCCGGACGGAGAAGAAAACCCCGGCTGCGCGACCGATCCCGACCCTGCCTGCGGCGAGTCCCCGGGCGGAGGCGGCGACACCGACACCGACGGCGACGGTATCTTGGATCAGGACGAGAATCCGGGCTGCGAGAACGACCCGGATCCCGCCTGCGGAGAAGACGCGGGCGGAAACGACGACGGGGGCGCCGTCGAGGAGGGCGGGGGCTGCTCCCTGACCGCCTCCAGCCAAGGCGCGTCCGGACTTTCTCTAATCGGTACCTTGCTCTTCGGAGCGGGGTTCCTGGTAAGGAAGCGCCTCAGCATCTAAGCGAGCTCTTCCAGGGAGGCGAGAAGGGCAGGGGGTCATCCCCCCTGCCTTTTTTCTTGCCTAAACGGCGATTCGAAGTCATGATTTTACACCCTTATCCCCCATCCGGGGGCGCCGTCGAAAAACCCCAGGAGGACGCTGCAATGCCCAAGCCCGATTCCGGCTCCAACAAGAAGATCATGGACTGTCTCAACCGCATCTTCCAAAAAGAGATGTCCGGAATTCACCGCTACCTCCATTACTCCTTCATGATCATGGGCCATAACCGCATCCCCATCCAAAAGTGGTTCCGCGACAAGGCCAACGAGGGCATGATTCACGCCGTTCAGATCGGCGAGAAGATCACCGCCCTAGGCGGGCATCCCTCGCTCGAGAGCGCCCCGGTCCCCGAGACCAAGTCGCACAATATCGACGATATCCTGAAAGAAAGCCTCGCATTCGAACAAAACGCCCTCGAAGACTATATCCAATTGGTCAAGCTCTCCGGGGAGGACATCGCTTTGGAAGAAATGGCTCGCGATTTTGTCCGCCAAGAGACTGAGCACCTCGAAGAAGTCGAAAAGATGCTACGGAAAAATAAATGAAGCGACTGACCGGCCTGCTCTTCGTGGCGGGCCTATTCGTATTCGCCGCCGTCATCCTGATCCTCGAAAGGCCCACCGGCAGCTTGCAAGGCCGGATCGTCGGCGAGGACGGGCGGCCCATTGCCGGCGCCCAGGTCAGTCTCGACGACTATCCCGTCGCCCGCAAGGCGCGCAGCGACGCGGAGGGATTCTTTCGCTTCGACCAGCTCCCCATCGGCAGTTATTACGTCACCGCCAGCCGCCGCGGCTACCAGGGCGCCTACCTCCAAAATTACAAGATCACCGAGGGCGAGGCCGTCGACTTGGGGAACGTCACCCTCAAGGAGCTGACGCCCAACCTCTCCGTCAGCGTCTGGAACAACACCAAGCTGCCCGACGAGAAGATCGTCTTCTCCGTTTCCGGCGCCAAGGTGGGTAACATCCATTTCGAGGCCTACCGGATCGACCTCGCCAAGTTCCTGGCCTCGGGCAAGAAGTTCGAGGAGCTCGAGAACCGAGAGGCCGATCCCAAGCAGTGGGCCGAGGCCTCCCTGGTGAAGGAGTGGGACGAGAAGATCCCCGAGGAGGACATCCCCGAGTTCGACCGCAAGGTGAAGGGGCCCATCGATGGGTCGGGCCTCTTCCTAATCCGCTCGACGGCCGCCAGCCTCGATCGCAGCCAGGTCTTCACGAACAGCCTGCTGATCAACCGCACCGACCTGGGTTTCATCACCAAGCGCGACTCCGCCAAGGTCCTGGTCTTCGCCTCGACGATGAGCAACCCGGCGTCCGCGGCGGGCGTCGAGGTGACGCTCTTCGAGGATGGGGGCGCGCAGCGCCGCGCCCAGACCAACGCCGAGGGCGTGGCCGAGTTCGACGTCGCCGGGGTGGGTTCGGCCTACCTCTTCGCGCTGGCGGTCCAGGGAGGTTCCTACGCCTATGCCGTCGTCCCGGGCGGCTTCGACGAGGGGGCGATGGAGGGCGGCGAGGGAGAAGGCGAAGGGGAGGGCGAGGAGGGCGCCGCGGCTCAGCCCGCCGGCACCCAATTCCAGACCTTCCTTTACACCGAGCGTCCCCTGTATCGCCCCGGGCAGAAGGTCTACTTCAAGGGCATTGCCCGCTGGCAGGACCGCGACGGCAATTATTCCACCCCTCCCGCCGGCCCGGTGCACGTGAGCGTGGAAGACCCCAAGGGTAATATCCTCTGGGAAGACGACAAGCAGCGCAACGCGATGGGTTCCTTCTGGGGCGACTTCGACCTGGGCGAGGAGGCCGATCTGGGCTTCTACCGAATCAAGGCGGAGGTCGGAGGGCAGGAGTTCTCGAAGGACTTCGAGGTCGACGAGTACCGCAAGCCCGAGTTCAAGGTCGAGATCCGGCCCGACAAGCCGCGCTATTTCAACGGCGACAAGATCCAGTTCCTGATCGACGTGCAGTACTACTTCGGCGCGCCGGTCGAGGCCGAGGTGGGCTATACGGTCTACAAGAGCGCCTACTATTACAGCGCCCCCGGCGAGGACTTCCTGCCCGACGTCTGGGGCGAGGGCGAGTACTACGGCGGCTACGGCGAGTTCGTCAGCGAAGGGAAGGGCAAGACCGACCGCCAGGGCCACTTGAGCGTCGAGGTCCCGACCGCGGCCTCCGACCAGGACCAGCGCTACACCCTGCGCGTCACCGCGACCGACATCACCAACCGCCAGGTCACCACCGAGAACAGCGCGGTGGCCACCGCGGGCGACTTCTATTTCCGCGCCGAGCGCACCGAGTTCCTCGCCCTGCCCAAGAAGCCCTACCCGCTCATTGTCGCGACCCGCGACTACGAAGGCAAGCCGGTCTCCCGCTCCTTCGAGGTCCGCCTCGAGCGCGAGGTCTGGGACCCCGTCGCCTCCAGCTACGATTACAAGAAGGAAAGTACCCTCAAAGGCGAGACGGGCGCCAACGGCATGACGGATCTCAAGCTCGAATTCAGCCGCGGCGGCTACTACCGCATCGTGATGAGCGGCAAGGATTCGGGCGGGCGCAAGGTGCGCTTCGACGACTTCGTCTGGGTGAGCGGCTCGGCGCAGGACAGCGAGGATTTCGGCCTGCAAAAAGAGCTGAAGATCGTCACCGACAAGAAGAAATACGAGGCGGGCGAGACCGCCAAGATCTTCCTGGTCGGGCCCAATAAAAACGGCCGCATCCTGCTCTCGGTCGAGGGCATGCGCATCTATCAGTACCAAGTCGTGACCCTCGACGGCTTTTCCAAAGAGGTCCAGATTCCGCTGAAGGCCGAGTGGGAGCCGAATGTCTTCGTCAGCGCGACGACGATCGGTAAGAAAGAATACTACGAAGGCAGCGCCGAGCTGGCGATCTCGCCCAAAGAGCACTACCTCGACGTCGAGATCAAGCCTGACGCCCAGACCTACCGCCCCGCCGGCAACATCACCTATACGGTCGTGACCAAGGACATGCAGGGTAAGCCGGTGCCCGCCGAGATCTCGCTGGGCGTGGTCGACGAGAGCATCTACGCCCTGCGTGCCGATTCGACGGACATCAAAAATTTCTTCTGGGGTCCGCGCACCAATCGGGTTTCCACCAACTATTCCTTCTCCGGCTACTACACCGGCGGCATCGAGAAGGAAGACCGCAACCTCCTGCGTCGCAACTTCAAGGACACCGCCTTCTGGCTGCCCGCCATCCAAACCGCGGCCGACGGCAGCATCGGCGCCACCTTCACCCTGCCCGACAACCTGACCACCTGGCGGGCGACCGTCGTGGCGCACAGCCCGGCGACCGAGGTGGGGCAGCAGATCAACAAGGTGATCGCCTCGAAGGAATTGATCGCGCGCATCGCCACGCCGCGCTTCTTCACCGAGCGCGACCAGGTCAAGCTGAAGGCCATCCTCAATAATTACACCGACAAGGCCCAGACCCTGCGGGTCAGCCTCGGCGTCGAGGGCATCGATTTCGCCAACCCGAAGGACGGCGAGCCGACCAGCATCACCATTCAGCCTAAGGGCGTGGCGAGCTTCGACTTCACCGTCCTGCCCAAGGTCGCGGGCAGCGCCAAGGTCCAGCTCCTGGCGAAGAACGACCAGGTCTCCGACGGCGTCGAGCTGAAGATTCCCGTCCTGCCGCACGGCACCGAAGACCACCAATACGCGCAGGGCGAAATCCCCGCGGCGGGTCAGGCCCAGGTGAAGCTCATCGTCCCGCCGCAAAACGACCCCAAGCGCAGCAAGCTCAAGGTGACCCTCGACACCAGCTTCGTCGCCCAGCTGCTGGGCCCGCTGGGCTACCTGGTCGACTATCCCTACGGCTGCGTCGAGCAGACGATGAGCCGCCTGCTTCCCGCGATCACGGTGTCCAACCTTTACAGCTCCCTGGGGCTCAGCGATCCCATGCTCGAAAAGAAGCTCCCGCGCGTCATCGCCAAGGGCCTCAAGCGCATCCTGCGCTACCAGCACGCGGACGGGGGCTGGGGCTGGTGGAAGGACGACGAGACCGATCCCTTCATGACCGCCTACGCCCTCTACGGCCTGATCCGCGCCGAGCAGCTGGGGCAGAAGGTCCCGCCCGACGCCATCACCAAGGGCAAGGAGGCCCTGCAAAACCTGCTCAAGCAAGGGACGCTGACCAAGACTTATATGCTGGGGCCCGAGGCGACGCTCTACTACCTGCACTACGTGGCCTCGCTGGCCGGCATCAAAAGCAACCCGCCGATCCCGAAGGCCGAGGGCATCAAGACCAAGCTCTCCCGCGCCCTGTTGGTGATGACCCTCATCAACCAGGGTAAGCGCGAGGCGGCGATGGAGTGGGTCGCCGACCTCGAGCGCGCCGCGATCTGCGCGAACGCCCTCTGTTACTACTCCGACGGCGACACCAAGACGAAAACCTTCGGCCACGAGAACTACTGGCGCGATCCCGAGCTAACCGCCTGGGTGCTTCAGGCCCTGATCGCCGCCGGGGGCGAAAACCAAAACCTCCGCGACTCGATGGTGCGCTGGCTCTTGACTCAGCGCCAGGGCGGCATGTGGCACCAGACCCGCGCGACCGCGACGGTGCTCTACGCCTTGGCCGACTACGCCAAGGGCCTCCCCGGCGTGAAGACCGGCGTCAACGCGACCTTGGCGCTGAACGGGCAGGAGCTGGAGAAGATCGCCGTGGCCTCGCCCCACTTCGTCCGCAACGTCGTCAGTCCGGCCCTCAAGACCGGCGACAACCAGCTGGGCATCGGCAATTTGCTGACGACGCCCCTCTACTACCAAAGCGACCTGGCGACCTTCAGCCAGGAGGAGAGCCTGGCCCCCGTCGACAAGGGCATCCGCGTGAAGCGCGAGTACTTCATCCTCGAAGACCAGGGGGCGAACAACGGCGGGGCGCGGCTCTTCAAGGCCTCGCCCTTGAAGGGCAAGGTGAAGAAGGGCGCGACCGTCGGCGTACGGCTCACCGTCGAGTCGGGCCAGGACTTGAGCTACCTCATCCTTGAGGACCCCTTCCCCGCGGGCTTCGAGATGCTCGACGGGATCCGCTTCGATCCCAACGCGGCCTACTACGCCGACTTCGAGCGCCGCGACGAGAAGATCGCCTTCTTCGCGAACTACCTGAACAAGGGGACGAATATTTTCAACTACGCGCTGCGGCCCGAGCTGACCGGCCGCTTCGGCGCGATGCCGACCACCGCCTACGAGATGTACGAGCCCGAGACCCGCGGCTCGGGCGCAAGCGCGGTGCTCGAGGTGGAATAGGATTGCGATGCGCAGCAGATGGAAAAACCTCGCCTTGGCCTCGGCCTGTATGGCGGCATTCGGGACGGCGGGCCTGCTCTACGCGCAGCGGCCCTTCCGCGCGCGGATGGCGGCCTACGTGACGGATCTCTCCGCGCGCAGCTTCGCCCAGAAGCGCAATATTCAACAGGCGAGCCAAGCCTTTTCGGGAAAAATCCTCCTGCCCGGCGAGGTCTTCTCGCTCAACGACGCGGCGGGGCCCTACACCGAGGTCCGCGGTTTCCTGTCCGAGCGCGGTTTCGCCGAGGCGAGCCTAATTCAGACCCCCGGCGGCGGCGTCTGCCAGGTGGCCTCCACGCTCTACCAGGCCGCGCGGCGCGCCGGCCTCGAGATCGTCGAGCGCGTCCCGCACACCGGCCCGGTCGCCTCGGTCCCCCGCGGCGAGGACGCCACGGTGGTCTACGGCTACGCCGATTTGAAATTCCGCAATCCCCATCCATACCCCGTCAAGATCGTCTCGAGCCTCGCGCAGCAGCAGCTGCGCATCGAGATATGGGGCAAGGAGAAGAACGATGTCGAACGCCCTCTCTAAAAATTCCTTCGCGCTCGCCGGGGCCTACGCGGTGAACTTGGCCGCGGCCCTGTATTTTTCCAAATCGATCACGGTCCTGCACTCCGCCTATCTCTTGGCCGCCGCCCTGGCCCTGCTGGGGCTGGCGATCGGCGCCGGTTTCTCGATGGCGGGCGGGAAGGGCGAGGGCGGCTCCGCCGGCAAGCTGGTCGTGGCATTGATCTTCGCAGCGGTCCACGGCGCGGTGGCCTACGCCCTGGCGCGCTACGCCTTCAACCTCGACTGGCAGACCGCGCTGGCCTATCCCGTCGGCGCGGCGGTGGCCTGGATCGTCTTCGCTCTGCTGAGCTGTCGCTACCCGCAGAGCCTGAGCGCCTTGCTGGCCGCGGCCTTCCTGGCCGGCGGCCTGGTAATCGCGCTGCGCCTGGGCGGCGTCTGGGCGGGCCTGGTCTACGGCTTGGCCCTGCTCAACAGCTGCCTGCCGGGCGGCAAGTGGCTGGGCCGTGAGAGCGCCGAAGCGGAGATTTGGGAGCGGGCCCTGTTCTTCGCCTCGCTTCTGGCCGTGGGGCGGGCGGCGATCCAGTACTACCTCTTGCAGAGCAACTACGCCGCTTTGGGCGTCGTCATCACGCATCCCTATACTTATGTCGCCCTCTTCGCCGGCGTCTTCCTGCCCGCGCTCTACTGGGTCTCGCAGCGTGACCGCTTCTGTCATCCCGCGCTGGCGCTGGTCCTGCTGGGCCTCGTCCTGCCGCTGGCCCTGGGCGTCTTCGTCCACGTGAGGCCCATGGCAGGTTTCCTCTTGGGCCTGGTGACGGCGAGTTTTCTGCTCGGCATCCTTTTCACCGGCACCTACGGGATGGGGCTGCTGTCCTACCTGGGGATGGCCGGCGCGACGCTGGGCCTGCCGCTCTTCGCCAAGCTCTCCAACTTAAGCCGCGTCGCCCGCCTCGAGATTTTGGGCGTGATCGCGGTCGTGCTCTTCCTGGTCCTCGCCTTCCTCATCCCGCGCGGCGAGACCTCGCGGCCGCCCCAAGAGAAAGAGGCGTGAGCCGTCCTTTCTGGATTTTCCTGTTTTTCACCCTGGTCGCCGCGCCGGCGCTTCGCGCCGAACCGGACGTTTCCGACAATGCCCTCTTTGTCCAAGAGGTCCGACGCGAGGCGCGGCGCGCCCTCAAGCGCCGGGACGGCCTCGTCCTCTGGATCGACCGCGAGAGCGGCGAGACCGAGACCTTCGGTAATCCGGCATTATTGCACCAGCCCTTCCTCCCCGGATCCATCCTCAAGCTCCTGACCGCCGAGCTGGCCCTGCGCTCCGGCCGGGAGTGGCATTATCGCTGCACGGGCCGTGACCGCCTCGGCGGGAGGCGACGGTACTGTTGGACTCGAAAGGGCCACGGCGAGATGGACCTGGCCAAGGCCCTCGGGCAGTCCTGCAACCTCTATTTTTCTTGGCTGGGGATGCAGCTGGGCTATCCGGCCCTGCGGCAGGCCTTGGCGACGGAGGGATTCTCGGGCGCCGCCCGGCTTCCCGAGGCGCCCGAGCAAGCCAAGGATGTGGCCGACCTCGCGATCGGCGACCTGCCGGCCTTCGCGGCGACGCCGGAGGAGGTGAAGGCCTTTTGGCTGCGCTATCTGGACAAGCTGGACCGCCCGGATTTCGCGCCCATCCGCCAGGGCCTGCGTCGCGCGGTGCGCGAGGGGACCGCCAAGCGGGTGGGGATCCTGGATCTGGAGATCCTCGGTAAGACCGGCACCGGCGACGCCCTGCGCACGGCCTACAAGACCAACGGCTGGTTCCTCGGCGCCTATCCGCCGGCCCGGCCACGCTGGGCGCTGCTGGTCTTTCTCACCGAGGCACACGGCTTCGACGAGGCTGCGGAGCTGGCGGAGGCGATCTTCCGGACGGCGAAAGAATTTAAGGTGTTTCCTTGAACTATGTGATAGATTTTTTTTGTTTAGGAAAATCTCATGAGGCGTGCCAAGGCAAAAAAATCCAAAAGAGCCTCCGATGTTTGGAAGGTCCAACCGGAGGATGACCCGGCGAACGGGACGCATTTGTCGGTAAGGCAGCGCTTGGAGCTCGCCGAAGAGATCGTCGCTTTGGGGGAGCGCCTGGTGCCTCAGGCTCGTTATCGCCCTTTCGTCAAGTCCTTCGACTCTTTCCGCGCTTATGAGGCCTGGAGAAAAAAACAAAACAACCCTTGGCTCGTCTGACCGGGTCAAGCTCCTCGACGTCTGCCGCTTGCTCAACCGCAAGCGCGCGAAATACCTCTTGATCGGCGGCTGGGCTTGCAATCTCCACGGCTTGATCCGGGGCACTAAGGATATCGACCTGCTGATCCCTAGGGACGTCGCCAATACCAAGAAGATACTGGACGCCTTGGGTGGGTTGACCTGGGGGATCGCCCGCGAATTGGACGCGGAGGAAGTCGCTCGGAAACCCTTTACCATCGTCGGCGACACGCCTCGCGTCGACCTTCTGACCCAAGGAGGAGGCCGCGTTCGTTACGAAGATGCGGCGCCGACCGCGTTGAAGGTCGTCATCGACGGGGTGCGCGTGCCTTATGTCGACGTGGAGACCTTGATCCGAACCAAAAGCACCGATCGCTTGCAGGATAAAGTCGACATCGAACGCCTTCGGCAATTCCTCAAGAAAAAATGAACGCGTCCCGGCTTCATATTCAAGTTGCCTTGGCCTTGGCCGGGCGCCTGTGCGTCTGGGGGCTCTTGTGCTTGGCCCTCAACCTTTGCGGGTTCCGTCTCTTCGCCGCCGAACTCGAGGTCAAGGTGGGTGTTCTTTCCAGGTATGGATTGACCTCTGTCGTCTTGCAGGGTGCCGGGCTGCAGGTATGGGGAGAGGGGATCCAGGGTGAATCGCGTTTCTTGGAGGCTCCCCGAGATTCCGTGGCCTTGTGGGCCGTCGGGAACGGAGTAGCGGTGGGAGGAAACGTCCCTTTTCGAAAACTGCGCGTGCGCTCGACCGCGGGTCGGATCTCGGTGACCGACGGGAAGGTTTTGTTTGGGCGCTTCGGTGGCGAGCTGCGAGTCGAGGCCAGGGACGGGCGGCTCGGCTTTGTCGAAAGTTTGCCTTTGGAAGCTTATGTCCGGCGTGTGCTTGCCGGCGAGATGTCGGAGGATTTCCCCATGGAGGCCCAAAAGGCCCAGGCGGTCCTGATCCGCTCCTACGCGCTGGCCCACCGCGGGCGGCACGCGGCGGAGGGTTTCGACTTCTGCGACCTCACGCATTGTCAGACCTACGGCGGACTCGCGGCCGAATCCGGTATCCGCGACGAGGCCCTGCGCGCCACTCGCTCGCTGGTGATGAGTCACGGCGGCAAGCCGATCGAGGGGCTCTTTCACTCCACCTGCGGCGGGCATACCAGCGCCAATCAACGGGTCTTCGGCGGGAGGCCCTTGCCCTATTTGCAAGGCGTGGACGATCGAGACTATTGCGCCGCGTCACCGCATTCGGTTTGGTCCGGCCGCATTCCGCTGGAGAAGATCTCCGCCGCCTTGGCCGTGGACGATCGGCTGCGGGCGAGTATCCCGCTCCACGGCCTCGCCGCCGGCGATCGCGAGCCGGGCGGACGCGTCTTTTCTATGCGGCTTCCGGGGCCGCGCTCGGGGGAGATCGCGACGATGGAGTTTCTCTCCCGCGTCGGGAAGGCCTTGGGGTGGAACCAGGTGAAGAGCAATTGGTTCGACGTTACGGTGGAGGAGGGCGTCGCGGTCTTTCACGGCCGCGGATTGGGGCACGGCGTCGGTCTCTGCCAATGGGGCGCGCGTGGCATGGCCCTCTCCGGGTCTCGCTTCGACGAGATCCTTCGTCATTACTTCCCGGGTGCCCAACTTCGCCGTCTCCCCTAAGGTTAATTTCGAACTTCTATACGCCAAATCTCCGGAGGCTTTAAGATAAGCGCCGGCATCTTTTTTCGGTTTTCCGTAGAACTTGCGCGCCGGCTTTGCACGTCGCCGCCGCGCCCCGAAGCCGAGGGATGCCCTCTTGAAAAAACGGGGGCGATCCCTGCGCGGGATCGCCCCCTGCCGCGCGAGTCCCTTGGCACCAAGGCGTCAAGGGGAAGGGCCTCACGAGGCTTTTCAAGAGGGCATCCCTCGGCTTCGGTGCTCATTGCCCTGCCGAGTTTTTGTGGGGAGATCAGGGCGCCCCCGCCCCCTCCAGGAATACCCTTCCCGCCACCCTGATTTCGCGTCTATGATAGCCTCTTCTTTACAGGGCTGGGATTATTCGTCTGCCGTGCACCGAGCCCGGGTTTTTCAGGCAAGTTAATCGAGATGATATTTTCAACAGTCTTTAGATAAATTGACTGGAACTTTGAGATGGATAGAAAACCGGTCCTATTGCGGAAGACGATGCGAAGCTTGTTTTTTCAATATCTGGTAGGAGTTTTTTCGGGGATTTTCCTGCTCCTTTCCTCGGCGCCCTGCCTCGGCCAAGAAGACCCGCTTTCGCGCCTTCGCGCGATTCGATCCTCGCCCCAACTGCGAGCCCAATTGGCAGCGGTCATCGACGTCGCCGTCCGGCGCGCCTTCGGCGAGGCTGTGGCAATGCCGGAAGGTTTGGATAGTGTGTTTCTCGGGCCGATGGGAGTCTTCGTCACCGCCAAGCGCGGGGAAGAGGTGCGCGGTTGTATGGGCAGCCTCGCGCCGAAGAAGGGCAGCCTGGCGGAAGAGATCTCCGCCAATTTGCAGTTGGCGTTTTTTCGGGATCCCCGGCATCGGCCCATCCACCGCGAGGAGTTGGCGGGGATGAAAATCTACCTCAGCGCGACGGGGGCCCCGGCCCCGATCGAGCGCTGGGGCTCGGTTTCCCCGGCGCGGGACGCGATCTTGCTGAAGTCGGGCGCCAAGGAGGCCGTGGTGCTGCCAGGGGAGGCGCGGACCCAAAGGTATTTGCTGGCCTTTGCCAAGGCGAAGGCGGGCGTCAAGAAAGACGAGGCCTTTCGCTTGTATCGATTGCCGGTGGAGGTGGTCGAGGCGGACTGGACGGCGCCTTAGTCCCGCGACAATGCGGATTCTTCGACCTCGCCGAGACGCTCGCCGGTCTCCTCGATGCGGCTTGCGCGCAGGCGCTCGGCGGTGGCGTTCGGACGGCCGTAATACCTATACTTGGTTGGTTCGTTGAGATGCTCTGTGCTGTTGGGGTCGTCGCCCGGAGCGACGTCGGCCATGAGGGTCCGGATCTCGGCCGGGAAGACCGACAAGATCTCATCAAGCTTGGCCTCGTCAGAGCTCGCTAGATCCATGAAGATGGTGCCGATCACCTGAGGGATGAAGTTGTTCGGCTTGTTTAGGTCGTTGGTTCGGTAGTAAGTCAAGAAATTGCGGACTTCGTCCCAGTTGTCCGTGCGCACGGCCTGGGCGATCTTGCTGGCCAGGATGGCGGATTCCTCCTTGTGGTGTCCTTCGCCCGGGATCTTCGAGGGCAGGGTTTCCAGCTTGTCCTTGATCTCGTCGATCTTCTTTTCCTTCCGGAAATCCTTTTGAATGGCCTCCAGCTCTTCTCGCGCCGCTTCGACGTCCACGTCCGGCTTTTTTAGGTCGGACTTCAGCGCTTCAAGTCTCGTTTCGAGCGCGGACTTCCTCTCCTCGGGAATCCGCGATTTCTCCACGTCCTTGAGCAGGTCCTCGGTCATGCCCTTCATCGTCGAGATCTTTTCCTGGCGGGTGCCGCGGCCTTCCTCGATCGCGCCCATCAATTCCTCTTGCAAGCCTTCGATGCGGTCTTGCAGCTCCCCGAGGTCCGTTCCCGGCTTGCCGACGAGGCGCTCGAGCTCGCGGATCTTGCCCGTGAAATGCTCCTTGGCGTCCTCGTCGAGGAACAAGGCGTTTTCGGACTTGTTCAGCTCGGCCTTGAGCCGGGAGACCGCCTTGCGCGGATCGAAGACGGCCTCGCCGCGTTCCCCCATCTCCGCCATCAGCGCCTCCGCTTCCCGGCGGTTGCCCGGAGCGACGTTGTTGCGATAGTGGGCGACGTACTCCTCCTCGCTCATCCCGGAAAAAAGGTCCGCGTCCTCCACGCCCCCGCCCAACTCGCCGGCGGCCATGTCGACGTAGGCCTCGGGGTTGATCGAGTCGGGATGTTGGCGGCCTTGGACGCCGTTGACGTCGAAACCTTCGTAGTCGCCTTGGGGCTGGTTTTGGGCGGGGACCTCGCCGTAGCGATCGGTGTAGACCTGTTTTTTCGAAATCGGATCGGAATTCATGTTTTGCTCCGTTTCCCGAGGGTCAAGCGTCGAAGGACATTTTAACCCTCATACCGTGGATTGAGAACCGCTTAGGGGCCGATCCCGGCGGTTTAGGTATCTATTATTTAATAGGAGGGGCCGCCGGACGATCCGGTGCCAGGCGATGGGGATGAAAACCACATCGATTCCTCCTTGGGCCAAGGGCCTCAAGAATGGGAAATGCAAGCATGAGGCCAGAAGAAAGCATCAATCCAAGTTATTGAAATTATTTTGTTTTTTATTATATATTTGAAATATATCTAAAATTTATACGTACAAATTAAAATAAAATATTCTAAATTATGGAATATGAAACGGGTATTCCGCGTGGCCTGGATACTTTTTGCGGAGAGAGGCATCGAAATCCATCCCAAGAAAGTAAATGATTGGAGAGATTAAGAGAGATTAAGACGGAGCAACCAAAATGCGTTTTAAAAATATAGGGTTACTGTTCACCCTGACTTTAGGGCTGGCTTCCACCGCCTGCTCGCCCCCCAACTCTAGGCCTGCTCCAAAACAGGCCTGGCAGGTATCTGCCGCCCACCAGGCCCTGACTAGGGAGACGCAATGGCTCAACACCTCCCGCCCCCTGAAGCCCGAGGACCTCGCCGGGCGCATCCTGCTCGTCGACTTCTGGACCTACTGCTGCATCAACTGCCTGCACGTCATGCCCGACCTGCACCGGCTGGAGAAGGAGTTCGGCCGCGACCTGACGGTGATCGGCGTCCACTCGGGCAAGTTCGACAACGAGCGCGACCTGGAAAACATCCGCGCCGCCGTGCTGCGCTACGAGATCGAGCACCCCGTGGTGAACGACGCGGAGTTCAAGATCTGGAACGCCTTCGGCACCCGCGCCTGGCCGACCTTCCTCCTCATCAATCCCGAAGGAGAGGTGGACCGCGTCTACAGCGGAGAAGGCCACTATCGAGAGCTCCGCGAGGACATCCTGCGGCTGAAGAAAGACTATGCGGGGAAGTTCCGTAGCGACCCCTTGCCGATGGCCCTGGAAAAGGAGAAGGCGCCGCCCGCCTTGCTCGGCTTTCCCGGCAAACTGGCCTACGCGCCCGACTTGGACCGGGTCTTCGTCTCCGACTCCAACCGGCATCGCATCTTGGGCCTGCAGCCGGACGGCACGGTGGTGACGGAGATCGGCAAGGACGGCGAGGCGGGAATGCGCGACGGAAGCTTCGCGGAGGCAAGGTTTCGCGGGCCGCAGGGTTTGTTGTATGCGGGTAAGAAGCTCTACGTAGCGGACACTGAAAATCACCTGCTGCGCGTCGTGGATTTGGAGGCCGGAAAAGTAAGCACGATCGCCGGTACCGGCGCCCAAGCCGTAGGGACCGCTCCCCCCTTAACAGGAGACAAGCGCGAACGGCCCCTCCAGCGTTGGCCTGCGCTGCAGACGCCCTTATCCAGCCCCTGGGATCTCGCCTTCTATCCGGACAATAGCACTATCGCCATCGCCATGGCCGGCGTCCACCAGCTCTGGAGCTACGACCTCGCGATGCAAACCCTGTCGGTCCTCGCCGGCAACGGCCGCGAGTCCATCGACGACGGCGCCTATCCCGACAATTCCCTCTCCCAGCCCAGCGGCCTGAGCGCCTTCGGCGGTAAGCTCTACTTTATCGACTCCGAGACCAGCTCGCTGCGCGAGCTTGCCTACGTGCCGGACTACAAGGTGCTCCTGGCGAAGGTCCGCACCCTGATCGGCACCGGCCTCTTCGACTTCGGATTTAAAGACGGCAAGCAGGGCGTGGCGCGGCTGCAGCACCCGCTGGGCGTCTGGGCCGAGGCCTCGGGTGTCTACATCGCCGACAGCTACAACCACGCGATCCGTCGCTACGACCCCGGCACCGGCCTTTTGTCCACGGTGGCTGGAAACGGGACGCGCGGCCGCGAGGACGGTCCCTTCGAGCAGGCGCGCTTCAACGAGCCCAACGCGATCATCCGCGTCGGCGAGAAATTCTACGTTGCCGACACCAATAACCACGCGATCCGTGTCCTGGATCCGGCGACGAAGACGGTCTCGACGCTGGAGCTGCGCCTGCCCTCGGCGGCTCCCTCCGCCCGGCCCGCCGAGAAGCTCCCCAATCTCAAGACCCGCGAGCGGCTCGCCTTGGCTGCGGGGATCCCGATACCCTGGTCCCTGCAATTGCCCGAGGGCTGGAAGCTCAACGCCGAGGCGCCCAGCGCCCTGCGGCTCTTCGAGCTCAAGCCGGAGGGGGCGAACTTGCTGCGCGCCTATCCGCGCGCGGAGCTCTTGGCCAAGCAGCTCTCCCTGCCGGCCTTGCAAGCGGGTGGCCGCTACCTGCTGCAAGGCACCTTTTACTATTGTCGCGAGGGCAAAGAGGCCTTATGTTTTCTGCAAAGCGCCGAGGCGGAGATCTCGGGCGCGAAGGAAGGCGCCGCGGTGGTGAGTTGGAAGATTGATCCGTAAGGAGTCCCCATGCACTGGTTCTGGTTCATCCTCATCGGACTTGTCGCCGGCTGGCTCGCCGGCCTCATCATGCGCGGCCGCGGCTTCGGCGCGGTCGGCAACGTCGTCGTCGGGATCGTCGGCGCCCTCGTGGGCGGCTTTCTCTTTCGCACCTTGGGCGTTTCCGCGGGCGGGACGATCGGATCCCTCGTCACTGCCTTGGTCGGCGCCCTCGTCCTGATCTTCCTGATTCAGCTCTTCAAGAGAGTTTGACTTAGGTCAAATTTCGATTTGACTTCTTGGGCCGCCTGTACCAAATTCTCCCCTACAAAAATGACACACGAGTCTAGTTCGCGGTACCGACGCGAATTTTTTCCGGTGTAAAAATGACACGCGAGTCTATTTTTGTTCAATATTCAATAGGCAGCATTTAGGGAATATTCATGGCACCTCGTCACCTCATGATCGGCATGGACGTCGGTTCGACCACCGTGAAGGCCTGCGTCGTCGACCCGCAAAGCCTCGAAATTTTATGGAGCGACTACCAGCGCCACGAGACCCGCCAGGGCGAGAAGGTGATGGAGTTCCTGGTGCGCATCGGCCACGAGTTCCAAGACGTCCCCAAAGAGAACATCCGCCTCTTCGTCACCGGCTCCGGCGCCGGCCCCTTGGCCGAGCCGCTGGGCGCGAAGTTCGTCCAAGAGGTCAACGCGGTCACCTTGGCCGTCGAAAAACTCCATCCCGACGTCGGCTCCGTCGTCGAGCTGGGCGGCCAGGACGCGAAGATCATCATCTATAAAGAAAACGAAGAGACCGGACAGAAGCAGGCCATCACCTCGATGAACGACAAGTGCGCCTCCGGCACCGGCGCCACCATCGACAAGTGCATGATCAAGGTCGGCGCCGAGCCCAAGCTGGTCGGCCAGCTGCACTTCGACGGTTCCAAGCTCCACCACGTCGCCGCCAAGTGCGGCGTCTTCGCCGAGACCGACATCGTCAACTTGGTCAAGTCGGGCATCCCCTCCAACGAGATCCTCTGCTCGTTGGCCGACGCCATCGTCATGCAGAACCTCTCGGTGCTCACGCGCGGCAACACCCTGCGCCACCGCGTGCTGCTGCTGGGCGGGCCCAACACCTACCTGCCCTTCCTGCAAGAGTGCTGGCGCAAGCGCATCCCCGAGACCTGGAACGAGCGCAATTATCCCTATCCCAAGGACGTCCCGATCGAAGAGCTGATCTACGTCCCGGAAAATTCGCAGTACTACGCCGCCTACGGCGCGGTGATCTACGGCACCTACGAAGAGGCCGGCGTCGGCATTTACAAGGGCCTGGACGATCTCAAGCACTTCCTCACCTTCGGCCGCAAGGCCATGCTGGGCGAGAAGGCCGGCAAGCCGCTGGTCAAGTCGGTCGAAGAGCTCGAGGCCTTCCGCAAGGAGTATTCCATCCCCAAGTTCGAGCCGAAGGCCGTCGAGGCGGGCGAGACGGTGCGCGGATTCATCGGCCTGGACGGCGGCTCGACCTCGTCGAAGGCGGTCCTGGTCGACGAGGACGGCGAGATCCTGCTCAAGGCCTACCAGCTCTCCAAGGGCAACCCGATCGCCGACACCAAAGAGATCCTCCAGCAGATGAGGGACTACTACGCGCAGCGCGGGGCGACGCTCGAGGTGCTGGGCTTCGGCGCCACCGGCTACGCCGCCGACGTCCTGCAAGAGACGGTCAAGGCCGACGTCAACATCGTCGAGACCGTCGCGCACATGATGTCGGCCGTGCACTTTTTCGGCGACGTCGACGTGATCTGCGACATCGGCGGCCAGGACATCAAGGTCCTGTTCATGCAGAACGGCGACATCAAAAATTTCCGCCTTTCCAACCAGTGCTCGGCGGGCAACGGCATGCTGCTGCAGGCGATGGCCGACCAGTTCGGCATCAAGGTGCAGGATTATGCCGAGACCGCCTTCAACGCCGGCCTGGCGCCCAAGTTCAGCTACGGCTGCGCGGTCTTCCTCGACAGCGACCGGGTCAATTTCCAAAAAGAGGGCTACGCCAAGGAAGAGCTGCTCGCGGGCCTAGCCCAGGTCCTGCCGAAAAACGTCTGGCAGTACGTCGTGCAGATCCCGCGCATGGCCGAGCTGGGCCGCCGCTTCGTCCTGCAGGGCGGCACGCAGTACAACCTGGCCGCAGTCAAGGCCCAGGTCGACTACATCAAAGAGCGCGTCCCCAACGCCGAGGTCCTCGTCCACCCGCACACCGGCGAGGCCGGGGCCATCGGCGCCGCCATGGAGACCCGCCGCGTCGTGCAGCGCCGCGGCTACTCGACCTTCATCGGCCTCGACGCGGCGATCGGGCTCAAGTACACCAGCCGCAACGACGAGTCGACGGTCTGCCACTTCTGCCCCAACAATTGCAGCCGCACCTTCATCGACACGGTCACGCCCGAGGGCGCCACCAGCCGCTACATCTCGGGCTTCAGCTGCGAGAAGGGCACGGTCGAATCCAAAGAGGCCATGCTCGAGCTCAGCAAGAAGCGCAACGAGCTTAAAAAACACTATCCCAACCTGGTCGACTTCGAGGCCCACGTCCTCTTCAACAGCCACGAGTATCAGTCTTTGCCGGAAGACAAGACCCAGATCGAGGACATCGCGGTCAAGAAGACCCTCTTCGGCAACGTCAAGCGCGTCCCGATCAAGCGCGGCTTCGTCCGCTCCGGCAAAGAGGCGGCCGACAAGCGCCGCGGCCTGCGCATCGGCATCCCGCGCGTGCTCAACATCTACAGCAGCGCGCCCATCTGGAAGACCTACTTCGAGTGTCTGGGGCTCTTGCCCAACAACATCGTCTTCTCCGACTACACTTCCGAGGAGATGTGGTCCGAGGGCGGCAAGTACGGCTCGATCGACCCCTGCTATCCCTCGAAGGTCTCGCAGGCCCACATCCACAACCTGCTCTTCCACAAGCACAAGCCCGAGAAGCCGCTCAACTACATTTTCTTCCCCATCCTGACGCACATCCCCTCGGGCCTGAAGAACGTCATGGACAACGCCTGCTGCCCCATCGTCTCGGGCGCCCCCGAGGTCATGAAGGCGGCCTTCACCAAAGAGAACAACTTCTTCGCCGAGCGCGGCATCACTTACCTGGACCCGGCGCTCACCCTCAACGAGCCGACCTTGTTCAAGAAGCAGATGTTCAACGCCTTCGGCGAGATCCTGGGCGTCACCGAAGACGAGAGCGACTGGGCCGTCGACCAGGGCTGGAAGGCCTTGGAGCGCCTCGACCAGACCTTGCAGACCAAGGGCCGTCAGATCCTCGACGACGCCGAGGCGAAAAACAAGATGGTCCTCCTGCTGATCGGTCGCCCCTACCACACCGATCCGGGCCTGAACCACAGCGTCTTGGACGAATTCCAGGTGCTGGGCTATCCCGTGCTCTCGATGCGCTCGCTGCCGCGCGACCCCGAGTACCTGGCCAAGCTCTTCAAGAAAGATCTCGAGGCCGGCATTATCTCTTCGCCCCTCGAGGTCACCGACGTTTGGCCCGAAAACTACTCGGCCAACAGCGCGCAGAAGGTCTGGGCCGCCAAGTTCGCCTCGCGGCATCCCAACATCGCGGTCCTCGACTTAAGCAGCTTCAAGTGCGGCCACGACGCGCCGACCTACGGCATCATCGACAAGATCATCGGGACCAGCGGCACGCCGTACTCCGCCCTGCACGACATCGACGCCAACAAGCCGGGCGGCTCGATCAAGATCCGCGTCAAGACCTACGCCCACTCGCTCTCGCTGCGGGAAGAGGCCCTGGAAGACCTGGCCAAGAAGAAAGAAGAATTGAAGCGCCGCCTCGAGGAGAGACGCGCGCAGCTCACCGATCCCAATTTTGGAAAATCCGAAGAAGAAGAGGAGGCCCGCTATGCCGAAGCCGTCTAATCTCGAAACGAACGCCATGCCCCAAGCCCCCCTCTCCGTCATCGAGGCCGAACTGGCCCGGTTTGAAGAGGAAGAGCGCAGGCGCCTGGGCCTCGACCAGGCTCCCAAGCAGAAGCAGTGGAAAGACACGGTCAACCGCGCCTTCTACGCCGACCAGCGCGCGCACACGACCATCCTGGTCTCGGGCCTCACCATGGCCCACGACCTCTTCGTCAAGGCGGGCCTGACCGGTCTGGGCTATACCATCAAGGCCCTGGACTGCCCCGACAACGAGGCCCTGCAGACCGGCAAAGAGTACGGCAACCGCGGGCAGTGCAACCCCACGTATTTCACCGTCGGCAACCTGGTGAAGTACCTGATCAACCTCCGCGACAAAGAAGGCATGTCCACCGAGGACATCGTCAACAAGCACGTCTTTCTCACCGCGGGCGGCTGCGGTCCCTGCCGCTTCGGGATGTACGTCACCGAGTACCGCAAGGCCCTGACCGACGCGGGTTTCCCGAATTTCCGCGTCATGCTCTTCGAGCCGAACGGCGGCATGCACCAGGCCACCGGCCAAGAGGTCGGCCTGAAGATGGACAAGGACTTCTTCCTCACCCTTGCCAAGGCGATCTTCGTCGGCGACGCGCTCAACGCGATCATGTATCGCATCCGTCCCTACGAGGTCGAGAAGGGCGCCACCGACAAGGCCGTCGAGCAATGCCGCGAGATCATCATGAAGGCCTTGAGCGAGCGCAAGGGCCTGCTGAAAAGCCTGCGCCGTTGCCGCAAGATCCTGCAGGCCGTGCAGGTCGACCGCACCCTGGTCAAGCCCAAGGTCAGCGTGATCGGCGAGTTTTGGGCGATGACCACCGAGGGCGAGGGCAACTACCGCCTGCAGCGCTTCTTGGAAGAGGAGGGCGCCGAGGTCGACATCCAGTTGATCGCCGGCTGGATCCTCTACAACATCTGGCAGGCCCGCGTCGACACCCGGCAGCGCATGGTCCTGAAGCATTCCGACGCCGAGGCGCGCAAGGGGCTGAAGACCACCCAGGTGGCCAAGAAGTTCGCCACCCTGTGGGTGGCCGAGAAGGCGGTGCGCCTGACTTTCAAGATCTTCGCCTCCTGCCTGGGCCTGAAAAACTACAAGCTCCCCGACATGGAAGAAAACGCCCGCGTCGCGGCCGAGCACTACAACACCGAGCTGCGCGGCGGCGAGGGCCACATGGAAGTGGGCAAACTCATCCAGAACGTGATCCACAAGAAGGCGCACATGACCATCTCGGTGAAGCCCTTCGGCTGCATGCCCTCGAGCGGCGTCAGCGACGGCGTGCAGAGCGTCATCACCGAGCGCTACCCCGAGGCCATCTTCCTCCCCATCGAGACCAGCGGGGACGGGGCGGTCAACGTGTACAGCCGCATCCAGATGATGCTCTTCAAGGCCAAGCGCGCGGCCGAGGAAGAGTACGAAACTCTGCTCAAAAACAAGCGGCTCTCCGTGGAAAAGCTGAGGACCAAGCTGGCCAAGCGCGCCAAGCTGCAGCGGGCTACCCACTATAGCCCCCATGTGGTGGCGGGGACGGCGGCCAACTTGGTCGCCGAGGTGGCCTAAGTACTTCGACCCAATCCATTTTTTTTAACGCCCCGCGGCTATTTCCCGCGGGGCTTTTTTTTGCGGTTTCAACCCGGCGCAAAGGGGTTTATATATAGAGATAATCCTGATTATATCTCCGCCGCAAGGGAGTCCCCGTGAAGCGTCGTCGCCAAATTCGAGAATTTTTCCAAGAAAACCTTCGCTATCGCGTCCCTCCGGGACCTCGGCGCCCGGGCGAAGGCCCTCCAGTGACCTTGCCGCCAGGAGAAGGGATCCACGCCGAGCCGATCACCCCGCGTCAGGCTCGGGAGATCGCGCGCGAATTGGCGAACGCCGCCGACAAATTCGGGATGGTTCCGGACAACATCCAGTTGATCGTTCGCGACAGCCGCGGCAATTTTTGGCGCCTCACCTTGGGCGCGGGTTCCGGAGAAGGCGGGAACAGCCCCATCACCCCGGACGATCACATGCTCGACGGTTCCTTGCACTCGCTGGCCCAGGCCAACGCCGAGTCCGGCACGGCCCAGGCCGCGCAGGCGCGCAGCGCGCCGCCGGTGTGGGTGCGCATGCCCGAGGGCGGACCGGCCCGCCAGGTCATGGACGCCATCGCGCGCATGCTGTCGCCGAGCGGGCAGCTCACCCAAGACGGGCTCAAGGCGCTGCTCAACAGCCCGCAATTCCAGGCCCTCTTCCAGGGCGGGCAGATGACGCAGGGCGCGGCGCAGATGTTCACCACGCAGCAGCTGGTCGGCATCTTGCTGCCGCCCAGCATGTTGGCCGCCAACCCCGAGGCCGCCAAGGCCCTTTTGGTCGCGCAGGGCCTACCTCCCGGCTTGATCCAAAACATCCCCGACCGCGCCATCGCAGGGGCCCTGCAGGCGCTGCTGCAGACGGGCGGCGCCGCGGCCGGGAACCCGCTGCACTTCCTGCAAACCGTCGCGAGCGCCTTGACCCTGGCCGGCACGCCGGTCCAGGACGTGCAACACCTCTTGATGAGCCTGCTCCAGGCGGCCAAGCAGCAAGGCATCGGCAAAGAGGTCACGGCCGATCAGCTGCAGGCGTTGATGGCCAAGATGATGGCGGCCAACAATCCCCAGCTGCTGGGGCTCAATCACTTGGTGCAGGAAAATTTCGGCCAGGGTTTGACGCAGATCTTCAACGCCTTCATCCGCGTCTTCATGGGCGGCGCGATGCTTCAGGCCCAGCAGCAGTGGCCGCAGGCGGTGCCCAACGAGCGGCTGCTCGCCGAACTCAGCAGTCTCTTCGGCGCCTTCGCCGGGAGGGACGTCAACAAGAAGTCCGAGCAGCGTCGCAGCCGCAAGCAGGGCCGCAAAGAGCTCAAGATCGACGATCCCGCCTTCCAGCGCGTCGAGCGCAAGGATGACTTGGGCGACGACCCGCGCCAGCGGGAAGAGGCCGCCTTGGAGTCGATCTTCATCAATGTCGATGAATAGTAGCGGGGAAGGCTTGAACCCGCCCTATAGTTTCTTGTCGAAGTCCCCCGCGTAGCCCGTCATCTCCAGATAGCCCCGCGAGTCGATGGCCTGGTCCCCCGCCTTGCCGCGAACGGCGACGCTGCCTTCCCAATAGACGACCTGCGTGCTCTTCCGCGTGTCCAGCTCCTGGTCCGGAAAGGCGGCCGTAACGCGGAGCTCGAGGCGGTGGGCGGGGAGGGCGACTTGCCAGACGATCGGATATTTCCCGCCGGAACGGGGGCTTGTCCAATATTCCAAAGGTTTTAGTTGAATATCTCCCGCGGCCAGGCGATGGGCTCGTCCCTCGGCGTCGACGTAGGTGCCGGAGAGGTAATCCCGTGCCGAGTCGACCCGGTCGCGCAGGCGGTAGACCATCAGCGCCGACTTCCCGCCCAGCGGCAGCCCCATCCAGTCCCAGCCGCCCTGAGTCTCGGCAAGCTGCCCCGACCCGAACTCGTGGTCCATCCAGGCCTCCCCGTTCACCTCGAGAGCTTGGTCTTGAAGACGGAGCAACCCAGAAGTGCTTAATTTCGTTAAGGAATAATAGTAGCTGGCCCGCCCGGTCTCCTGGGATTTGGGCGAATAACCCTGATCCCCATGGAGCAAGACCTCGGCCGAAGGAGTAAGACGGAGCAAAATTTCCAGGTCCCGGCCCTCCGCCCGGATCTGCCAGTCTTCCTCTCCAGCTTCAGCCGAAAAGCCCGGCAGCCAGACCTTGAAACGCCCTAGCTCCGCCCCCGCCAGCCCCAGGGCCGACCGAGCGGCGTTCTCCTCGAAAATAAAGGACTTTTTATCCAGATCGCTCAAGGCCAAGTGGCCCAGAAAGACCTGTTCGGCCCGCCAGGCGCTCGAACCTTCGGGGAGGCGACCGCCAAGCGGCCGCAGGGCGCTGCGAAACACCGTCCATTGGAAGCCGAAGCGTCGCCCGTCCTTCGACCGCAGGTGCCCCGTAAAATACCACCACTCCGTCTTGAACTCGGGATGGGCCCCATGGTCTCGGGGAAATTCCCAGGCGCGGCCGGGCACGACGGGGGCAAAGTCGGCGGCAACCGAGGGCTGGACCACCACGGCGAGCGGAAGAAAAAATATCAAGGCGAGCGCCGCTCGTAGAAGGGTAGGCGCGAACCTCGTATCCGCCCCAGGGCAGGGCCTTCTTAATTTTAAGTGTTTTGCCATTTGCAAAATTCCTAGGGGCCGTTCGCGAACGGCCCCTACGTCGCCCGTAATTTTCCGACGCAACGTAGCTTAATTTCCCAGCTTCAACCCCTACTCTTCAAACCGCAGCGCCTCGCCCGGCTGAATCTTCCTCAAATACCTCATCGGCCACAGCGTCGCCAGCGTCGCGACCAGCATCGTCAGCCCGAAGCTCTGCCCCAGCAGCCCCCAGTCGGGCCGAAAGAAGATCGTCCAACCGAAGTGATCGTAGTTGATGACCCGAATGATCACCCAACACAGCGCCACGCCGCAGAACGCCCCCAACAGCCACCCGCAAAGCCCCAGCGCCGCACCCTGGCTGAGCGCGTAGCCCGCCAGTTGCGCGGGCGTCGCGCCCAGTGCCTGCAGCAGCCCCACCTCGCGGCGCTTTTCCTCCAACAGGATCGACAGCGTCGTCAAGATGCCCAAGAAGGCGACGAAGAGCGCGACCAACTTGAGGGCCTCGGTCGTTTGGAAGGTTTCGTCGAAGATCCGCAGCACCCGCTCGCGCACCTCGCGGTTGGGCCGCGCCTCGAGGGTGGGCGGGGCGGAAGGGAAGGCGCGGACCCGCGCGGCCAAGGCCTCGGCCTGCGCGGGATCCTCCAGATAGAGCGCGATGCCGTGGATCCGCCCGTCGCCGCTGAAGGCGGCGAAGTCGCCCCGCTCGACGTAGACGATGCCGCGCTCGGAGGTGTAGTCGTAGAGAACCGCACCGACGCGCAAATCCCAGGCCCCCCACTCGGTCGCGATCCGAAAGACATCCCCCGGCTTTAGCCCCCGCCGCCGCGCGAAGGACTCCGAGACCGCCGCCCAAGCGGCATCTCCGGGCGGCCTTGCGAAGGCGGCCGACTCTCCGGAGAGGATCTTGAATTGCCCCCGCGCGAGCAAGTCACGCAGCTCGACGCCGGAAAGCGTCAGCTCCTCCGTGCCGAGTCGCGCCGGGATGACGCGCAGGAAGTCGCGCCGCGCCACCCCCGGCAGGGCCTCCGCGTCCCGGATAAACGCCTCGGAGAGAAAGCTCGCATAGCGGTTCCCCGGATTGTCGCTCAGCGTGAGGTAGAGATCCCCGCGGATCGTCGTCCCGATCCAGTCGACGACGGTGCCGCGAAACGACGAGATCATCAGGCTCACGCCCAGCCACAGCGCGACGCCCAGGGCCAGCGCGGCGGTGACGACGCCGTAGCGGTAGGGATTTTCCGCGATCTGGGCGCTGGCGACCTGGCCGTAGCCCAGGCGCAGCGCCCCCGCCGCGCGGGTCAGCAGGGAAAGGGCCCCGCGCATCACGCCGGGCGTGAGCGTGAGGAAGCCCAGCAGGACGGCGAAGGCGGTCACGAAACCCCAAGCGGGACGGTGGATCGAGCTTAAGGCGGCACTCGCGAAGGCGGCGGCGAACATCAGCGCCGCGACCCCCGCCAGCAGGAGGGGGTGCCGCCGCAGCCGCCGCTCGTAGCCGAGGCGCCGCACCGCCTCGGCCGGGCCGGTCGAAAAGACCTCCGCCAGTGGCACCAGCGCGCCCAAGCCCGAGGCCCCCAGCGCCAGGCCCAGCGCGATTCCGGCGCTGCGCCAATCGTCGAAGAGCCTCAGCTCGGTGCCGGCGAGGTAGAGATTTTGAACGGTTTGGGCGATGGCGCCGAACAGCGCGCGGGCCAGCGCGGCGCCCAGCGCGACGCCAAGGAGGCCGCTCAAGGCCCCCAGCAGCAGGACCTCGATCGCGAAGGCCGAGGCGATCTGCCGCCGCGTCGCGCCCAGGGCGCGCAGCACCGCCAAGTCGGCACGCCGGTGCAGCACCGAGAGGCTCGCCGAGTTGTAGACGATGAAGACCGCGACGAAGACCGCGACCAGGGCCAGCGAGAGCAGGTTGAGCTGGAAGGCCTTGAGCAAATCCCTCCCGCGCCCGAGGCTCGCCTCGCGGCCCTCGAAGCCCAGGCCGGCCGCCAGCCCCCGCGCGGCCGCCGCGCGCCAGGCCGATTCCGAGCCGGGATCCAGTTTAATCTCGATCCGCGTCAGGTGTCCCAGCTCGCCCAAGGCCTCCTGCGCCGTGGCGACGTCGGCGAAGATCAGCCCCGAGTCGGCGAAGGCCGGGTCGCCCCCGCCGCCCAGCCGCGCGCGAAGCGCGACCGGCCGGCCGCGCAGCAAAACCGTGAACGCCTCCCCGTCGCGAATCCCGCAGCGGGCGGCGAGGGTCGCCGGCACCAGCGCCGTGCCGGGCCCGGCCATCAGCTCCAGCCAGGGCCGCGCGTCGCCCGGCGGCCGCGCGCCGGCGCCGGAGAAAAAGGCCCCGCGGCTCAAGGGGTCGACGCCGAGCAGGGTGAAGGAAGTTTTCGCGTCGGCCCCGCACAGCCCCTGCGCCTCCAGCTGCGGCGTCGCGGCGCGGGTGCCCGGCAGCAGCAGGACGGCGGCGTAGTCCGCGTCGGCGACCTTGCGCTCCCGCCCGACGACGGCCAGGTCCGCGTCGCCGCCGATGCGCCGCACCGACTCCTCGAAGGAGCGCAGCGCCGAGCGGTTGGAGAGGTCGATGGCCGTATAGACCGCGATCCCCGAGGCCATGCCGAGGACGGTCAGGAAGGTCTTGAGCGCGCGGCGCCGCCAGTAGGGGAGGGTGATGAGCCGGAAGAGCTTCAAGCGGGCGCCACCCTTCCGTCCCGCATCGCGAGGCCGCGGTCGGTCCAGGCGGCGGCCTCGGCGTCGTGCGTGGCCAGCAGCACCGCGCAGCCCTCCTCGCGGCTCAGGTCGCGCAGCAGCGCGTAGACGCGACGACGATTCTCGGAGTCGAGGTTGCCGGTGGGCTCGTCGGCGAGCAGGAGCTTGGGCTTAAGCAGCAGGGCCCGGCACAGCGCCGCCCGCTGCATCTCGCCGCCGGAGAGCTCGCCCGTCCGCGCCCCGCGCTTGGCGGCAAGTCCCACGCGCTCCAGCAGGCCCTCGGCCCGCGCGCGCAGCGGCCGCGCGGGGGCGCGCTCCAGCAGGCCCGGCAGCAGGACGTTGTCGAGCAGGGTGAGCGAGGAGAAGAGGTTGAAGAATTGAAAGACGATGCCCAGCTCGCGGCGCCGCAGCAGGGCCAGGGCGCTGGCGTCGAGCGCGCCCAGGTCGACCTCGCCCAGCCGGACGCGGCCGCCGTCGGCGCGGTCGAGGCCGGCGACGATTTGCAGCAAGGTGCTCTTGCCGCAGCCGGAGGGGCCGACCAAGGCGACGCGCTCGCCGGCCGAGAGGGAGAGGCTGAGATTCCGCAAGATCGGCACCGAGCGATCCGCGACACGGTAGCTTTTATCCAAGTTTTCGATTTGAAGGAGCGTCATATCCTCGATTCCGGACATGTTGAAGATCGAAACAGATACTCCTTAGAGAAGGCAAGCGGTAAAGATTTGTAGGGGCGAACCTTGTGTTCGCCCCAATGCAGGGATTTTGCAATTCTACGAAATTTGTCATAACGCAAAACCCGTAGAGGCCGTTCGCGAACGGCCCCTACAGAGCCTGCAAAAATGCAGCATATCGAAATCAAGCTCTAAGAAAACCCACACGAAGCTCCCCCGTTCTACCCACCCCACCTCACTGATTGAAATTTACCCCAACATCCCTTACCAAAGAGTCGTGACCCCTCTGCCCACGCCCCTCTGGTCCTCCGTCTCCCCGGAATTCACCCTCCCGCCGGGCGAGGTCCACGTCTGGCGCGCCGAACTCGACGTCGCCGCCAAGACCCTGGCCGAGCTGCGCGAGCTTTTGGACGAGGCCGAGCGCGCCCGGGCCGACCGCTTCCTGCGCGCCGAGGACCGCCTGCGCTTCACCGCCGCGCGCGGCCTGCTGCGGCGGCTCTTGGGCTGGTACCTGCAAACCCCGCCGCAGAAGATCCGCTTCGCCTACGGCCCCCAGGGCCGCCCCGAGCTCGCCGGCCCGGCGCCCGGCGCCGGCCTGCGCTTCAACCTCTCCCATTCCGGAGAAATCGTCCTGATCGCCTTCGCCCGCGACCGCGCGGTGGGCGTCGACGTCGAGGCCCTGCGCGCTCCGGTGGACGAGGCGGCCCTGGCCCGCCGCTACTTTCGCCCCGAAGAGTCCGCCCGCCTGGCCGCCCTGCCCGAGGCCCAGCGGCGCCGCGAGTTCTTCCGCCTGTGGACGCGCAAGGAGGCCCTGCTCAAGGCGAAGGGCCTGGGCGTGAGCGGCATCGCGGTCGCGCCCGAGTCGGATCCGGAATTTTTGACGATGTCCCTCGAGCTGGAAGAGGGCTACGCGGCGGCCCTGGCCTACCGCCGGCCCGAGGCGCGGCTAGGCCTGTTCCGCTGGGTTTAGCTGCAGGTCGCCCGCGGCCTCGGCGCGCAGGGCGCTCTCGAGCCGGGCGATCTCCTCCCGAGCTTCCTGATAATAGTCGGCGAAGCGCCGCTCGGCGTCGGGCAGGCCGCCCAAAAAGCGCAGGCCCTGGTCCAGGCAGTGCCGCGCCCGCGCCGCCTGCCCCATCTCGGCCAAGAGAAATCCCATGTTGAGCAGGACCACCGCGATCGAGAGCGGCTCGTGGCCCTGGAAGGCCGTGTCGAGGGCGGCCTCGTACATCGCCAGTGCGTCGGCGGGCCGCGATTCTTTCCACAGATTGGCCAGCGCGTTGCGCAGGCGCAGCTCCATCTCGGGATTTTGCAGGTTGCGCGCGGCGCGCGAGGCCTGCTCGAGGTAGGGCTCGGCCTGGGCCTTGTCGCCGCGGTCGAGGTGGGCCTGGCCCAGCTGGTAGAGGCAGCGGACGTAGGGGTTGGGGTCTTCGCGGCGCTTCAGGTCTTCGAGCTGCGCCTCCCAGTGGACCACCGCCGCCGCGAAATCCCCGCTCTGCAAGAGGGCCGCGCCCAGGTCGTTGTTGGTGAGGATGCGGCGTCGCTCCCAGGGCAGCGTCGCGGCGAGGGCGTGGGTCTCGCGGTAGGCCGCGATGGCCTCGGCGTAGCGGCCCTCGATCAAGTCCAGGCCCGCGAGGAAGTTCTTCAGCCCCAGGAATTGCTCGAGCGGCTCGCGCCCCGGCTCGAGGCAGCGCAGGCCGGCGCGGAAGTACTCGCGCGCCTTGTCGTGGTGCCCGCGCCGCGTCTCGATGAGCCCGAGGCGCTCGCAGATCTTGGCGAGGAAGAGGCGGTTTTGGTTTTTCTCGCGGGTGAATTGCTTGAGCAGGCCGTCGAAGTATTCCTTCGCCT